>NZ_JBHFJB010000084.1:30416-38960 GCF_057334555.1 Pseudomonas sp. AGC41 | reverse complement strand
GACTGATATACCGCATTCGCGAGCAGGCTCGCTCCCACAGTTATTTTTGCATTGCCACGCTGGAATAGGTCGCTTCGACCTTCGCGCTGACAGCAGTCCCCCTGTCAAACCGGTCACGAACGCCTGCTTCGTCGCCATTAAAACGAAACGTCTGACAGCCATGCTGTGAGACATGCCATTAGTATCGGTTTTAACGGAACGTCAGAGGCGGGGAAGGGCAGGATGGGTTTCTGTCGGCCTGGATCTTTAGCCAGCCACTGCGCTGCTGCAGACGGGCTGGCTGCGGATTGCGGCAGTGCTCAGGGGGTTTGTGGCTTGTCGGGAGCTGTCAGGCCGGCCTGGATACGCTGATAGATCTCTTCGCGGTGCACCGCAACGTTTTTCGGGGCGTTGATGCCGATCCGGACTTGTTGGCCGCTTACGCCCAGAATGGTGATCGTGATGTCGTCACCAATGTTTATGCTTTCACCGACTTTGCGGGTGAGTATCAGCATGGTGTTCTCCTTGATTGCTTTATAGGGCACCTGATTCAGACAGTGCAGATGTCGGTACTGCTTATAGATTAGTGCTAAGTGTCACAATGTGGGTGCCTCTTTCTGACGTGCAGATGCTGCATTAATTCCCAGGGTGCGACTATACAGAGACGCCGGAGAGGTTTCTCGTGTTTTGAGCTCCGTTTGCGGCGTTTTTGGCGACAGTGAGTGCTAAAATTCCCGCCTCATGTCTTTCGGGGGAATCGTTGTGCGTAAATTGGCTTGGGTAATGGTGGTATTGGCGCTGGCGGGATGTGGTGAAGGACGTGACGTCGAGGCGCCGAAGTCCAAGCCCGTGGCGAGCTCCACAACGGCCGCCGCTGCCGCACCGCAGTGGGCCGTCGAGGTTCGAGGCCAGACGCCCCAGGCCGTCAGCGATCTGACCGGATGGCTGATCGAGCACAGCTTCATGTCCACCGTCGTCAGGGAAAATGGCAAGGACCGCGTCCTGGTAGGGCCGTTAAGCTCCAAGGCTGAAGCCGAAGCGAAGCAGGAGCAGATCACCGCTGCCCTGGTCAGGGCGAAGAAACGCAACATCGAGGCCTTGGTGGTGGACTTCCCGCCGGCTCAATAATCGATCAATACAGAACCTGTGGGAGCGAGCTTGCTCCCACATTGTTTTGTGCTGTCAACGAATGCCAGGTCAGCCGCAGGCCTTCAGATCCACCGGGCCGACGAATTCGTTCCCGCGACCCATGACGCACGCCACGCTCTGGTTGCGCTGGCGTTCCCAGGCTTGCACCGGATAGGTCTTGTCCCAGGCTTCATAAAGACGCCGATCCTGTTTGGAGAGGCGCAAGCCGTATTGTTTGCTCATGTAGAAATAGGTCCTGGCGATCATCCCTCGAATGGAAGGACGCGGCATGACCTTCTTGGCCTTGAAGTCCACCTGGGTCAGGCATGAGCCGTACTGACCTTTCTGCACCGGCAACCAGCCGAAGCTGAAGTTGCTGCGATCACCATTCACCTCGCCAATGCTCGGCACCAGGTTATGCAGATCCGCCTCGGCCCGTTGATAGACCGGGTCGTAGCGGGTGCACTGCTTGCGCCCGCCCTGTTGCCAGCACTGGCGCTGATGGCCGATCTGCCAGGCCGGGACAATATGCTCCCACTCGATCCGGGCGGCGCGATTGGCATTCTTGCGCGGTACATAACCGCAGGCCGCGAGGTTCACCCGATTGCCGGTGTATTTGCAGCCGCAGTAGAACTCGGTGGATTGCGGCGCATAGAGTTTCCAGGCGACTTTCTTGGCTTCGTTGAAGGTGCGCGGCGCACCAGCCTGCGTACCCGTGGCAACGAAGACGAGCAATAAAGCTAAACAGCGAACAATCATCGGGCTCAATCTTCCTTCGGCACAACCCAGAAAACCTGCACACCGCCATCGTCGCGATAGGCGAGGGTGACGTTGTCGTTCTCATCGATTTCTTCGAGCAGGCGTTCCCACTCGTCGATCGGCTCATCGGGCAGACGGAAGATCAGCGCGGCCTTGGCCTGTTGCGCGGTGGGCGAATTGATGATTTTCGAGACGCGCAGGCCGAGCCGTGCGTAGGAATCCAAGGGAGTAGTTGCAGCGAGAGGCGTTGCCACAGGATTATCCTTATTAAGCTGTACGCGCATACAGTATTTAACCGTAGGCAATTACGCAACTGCTTAAAATTCAAGGAAATCGTCTGACAACACTTTTCCTACTTTGGTGTAGGAGAAATAAGCTTTTTAGCGAGCTGTGTAGGCGAAGCGCCACCGGCTTGTAGGAAGCGGGTGGCGCAGAGCCCGACCGGAAACGGCGGGCGCAGGCTTCAGTATTCCCAGAACATCCGCTGCAATTCCTTGCTGTCCTGAGTCTTGGTCAGGGCGACCATGGCCAGGATGCGGGCCTTCTGCGGATTCAGGTCGTGGGCCACGACCCAGTCGTATTTATCGTCAGGCTGTTCGGCGTTGCGCAGCACGAAGCCGCCGGCGTTGGCGTGAGACGAACGAATGATCTGCACGCCTTCCTTGCGCAAGGCCTGCAACGAAGGCACGACGCGCGACGATACTGAACCGTTGCCGGTGCCGGCATGAATGATCGCCTTGGCGCCGGACTGGGCGAGGGCCTTGTAAGCCGTGTCGCTGACGTTGCCGTAGGAGTAGGCAATTTCCACGTCCGGCAGGCTCTTGATGGTCTTGATGTCGAATTCCGAGTCCAGGGTGTGACGCTTGGCCGGCAGGCGGAACCAGTAGGATTTTCCTTCCACTACCATGCCCAGCGGACCCCATGGGCTCTTGAAGGCTTCGGTCTTGATGTTGATCATCTTGCTGACATCGCGACCTGACTGGATTTCATCGTTCATGGTCACCAGCACGCCCTTGCCCCGTGCCTCCTTGCTGCTGGCCACGGCCACGGCGTTATACAGATTGAGCATGCCATCGGCCGACATCGCGGTGCCGGGACGCATCGAGCCGACGACGATGATCGGTTTTTCGGTCTTTTCCACCAGGTTGAGGAAGTACGCGGTTTCTTCCAGCGTGTCGGTGCCATGGGTGATGACAATGCCGTCGACGTCATTGCTGTCGGCAAGCTCGGCGACGCGCCGGCCGAGCTGCAGCAGATTGTCGTTGGTGATGCTTTCCGAGGCGATTTGCATGACCTGTTCGCCACGCACATTGGCCAGTCGGCTGAGCTCGGGCACGCCGGCGATCAGCTGTTCGATGCCCACCTTCGCCGCCTGGTAAGTGGCGCTGTTGGCCGAGCTGGCGCCCGCGCCGGCGATGGTGCCGCCGGTGGCGAGGATGACGACGTTGGCGAGCTTTTGCTCAGTTTGGGTTTCTTTTGCCTGGACTGCGCCGGGCAGCAGGAGCAGAAGGGCCAAGGCGCCCGGAACAAGAGTCTTGAAAGCAGATGTCATTATTTTTCTCTCTAGTCATGAGGAATCTAGTCATGAGGATTCATCTAGATGTTCCGGCAGACCTGAATGCCGGGAACAGAGCTGGAGGAGCATGATCCGTACCAGCCCGGTCGGCGCCGCCGATCAGGGCCTAAGACGTTGATATCCATAACGATGTGTATTGAGTGAGGGGGCCGGGCAAGCAGGTCGAGGACGGGTTTCCGAATGTTGCGAGTGTTTACTGTTCGGTTACCCGAAACGGAAATGGCTGAAAGAGAGGTCTGAAGCGCTAAAGAAAAAGCTCCGACGGACGATGCCTTTGTAGGAATTCATTCAAGGAGCGAGGCATGTCCTTTTCTATCGGCTTTCCCAATGCCGCAGCCATTACCATTGGCGGTAAATCCATCTCCACGCTGAATGCCTTGAGCGAGGCGACCGCCGACGCGGCTGACGAGGCGCTTGGAGAAACGCAGGAAACTGGCACCGTTCGGGCAAACCTGGCAACCGAAGCCGAGGGCAAGACCGGGAAAAGTGGCAGTACGCAAAGTATCGCTATGCAAACGCTGCTCAAGCGCATGCAAGAACTTCAGCAGCAGCTGCGCGAGCAACAGCAGCAACTTGCCGCTGCCCAGACGCGTGCCTATTCAACGCCCGAAGCCAAAACTACCGCTATCATGGCTATCCAAGGGCAAATCGCCGATACCACCGGTGCGCTGCAGCAAGTCACCGGCCACCTGATCAAGGAGTTGGCCAAGGACTCCAGTTCGGGGACGCTGGTGAATACCACCGCATGACGTTGACGTTGCGGATGAAACCGCAACGTTGACAAAATCCTGATGCTTTACCATAGTTCATTCCACGCAAACGTTTGCGCGGTTGTCGTGCGACGATTTTGCTCACAATAATCATAAAATCGGAGTGAACCCATGAAGCTGCCATTCGCTGGACGCCTTCTCGCCGTCGCCATGCTCGCGGCCGCATCCGCAGCGCTGCCATTCTCCTCGGCGCTCGCCCAGACCACCGAAAAACCCAAGGTCGCCCTGGTCATGAAATCCCTGGCCAACGAATTCTTCCTGACCATGGAAGATGGCGCCAAGGCTTATCAGAAGGAACACTCCGCCGAGTTCGACCTGATCTCCAACGGGATCAAGGATGAAACTGACACCGCCAACCAGATTCGCATCGTCGAGCAGATGATCGTGTCAAAGGTCGATGCGCTGATCATCGCGCCGGCCGATTCCAAGGCCATGGTGCCGGTGATCAAGAAAGCCGTGGATGCCGGCATCACTGTGATCAACATCGATAACCAGCTCGATCCGGCCGTGGTCAAGAGCAAGAACATCAACGTGCCGTTCGTAGGCCCGGACAACCGCAAGGGCGCCCGTCTGGTGGGTGAATACCTGGCCAAGCAGCTCAAGGCCGGGGACGAGGTCGGCATCATCGAAGGCGTGTCGACCACCACCAACGCCCAGGCGCGCACCGCAGGCTTCAAGGATGCGATGGAAGCGGCGCAGATCAAGGTCGTCTCCCTGCAATCCGGTGACTGGGAAATCAACAAGGGCAACCAGGTTGCCGCGTCGATGCTCAGCGAATACCCGAACATCAAAGCATTGCTGGCTGGCAACGACAGCATGGCGGTCGGTGCGGTCTCGGCCGTTCGTGCCGCTGGCAAGGCGGGCAAGGTGCAAGTGGTCGGCTACGACAACATCAACGCCATCAAGCCGATGCTCAAGGACGGTCGCGTCCTGGCGACAGCCGACCAGTTCGCTGCCAGGCAGGCGGTGTTCGGCATCGAAACCGCGTTGAAGATGCTCAAGGGCGAAAAAGTCGACAGCGGCACCAACGGCGTCATCGAAACTCCGGTCGAGCTGGTGACCAAGCCGTAACCCTGGCGACACAACGGCGCTCGCCCGTCCGGGCGGGCGCATTGGAGAGTTTGTTATGTCCGTTCGTGATCCGAACGCTGTCCTTTGTGTCAGCGGTATCGGCAAGACCTATGCGCAGCCAGTACTGAGCGACATCAACCTGACGTTGATGCGCGGTGAAGTGCTGGCGCTGACCGGCGAAAATGGCGCCGGCAAAAGTACCTTGTCCAAGATCATCGGCGGGCTGGTCACGCCGACGACCGGGCAGATGCAATTCCAGGGGCAGGATTACCGTCCCGGCAGCCGGACCCAGGCTGAATCGCTGGGCGTGCGCATGGTGATGCAGGAGCTCAACCTGCTGCCGACCCTTTCCGTGGCTGAAAACCTGTTCCTCGACAACCTGCCCAGCCACGCTGGCTGGATCAGCCGCAAGCAATTGCGCAAGGCGGCAGTCGAGGCCATGGCCCAGGTGGGGCTGGATGCCATCGATCCCGACACGTTGGTCGGTGAGCTAGGGATCGGTCACCAACAGATGGTCGAGATCGCCCGCAACCTGATCGGCGATTGCCATGTGCTGATCCTCGACGAACCGACCGCCATGCTGACGGCCCGTGAAGTCGAGATGCTGTTCGAACAGATCACCCGTCTGCAAGCCCGCGGCGTGTCGATCATCTACATTTCCCATCGCCTCGAAGAGCTGGCGCGGGTGGCCCAGCGCATTGCGGTCCTGCGCGACGGCAACCTGGTCTGCGTCGAGCCGATGGCCAACTACAACAGCGACCAACTGGTGACGCTGATGGTCGGTCGCGAGCTGGGCGAGCACATCGACCTGGGCGCGCGCCAGATCGGCGCACCGGCCCTGACGGTCAAGGGCCTGAGCCGTTCCGACAAGGTTCGCGATGTGTCCTTTGAAGTTCGCAGCGGGGAAATCTTCGGTATTTCCGGCCTGATCGGGGCAGGGCGCACCGAGCTGCTGCGGCTGATCTTCGGCGCCGATGCGGCCGACAGCGGCACGGTGGCGCTGGGTTCACCGGCGCAGGTGGTGAGCATTCGCTCGCCGTCCGACGCGGTGGCTCATGGCATCGCCTTGATTACCGAGGATCGCAAGGGCGAAGGCTTGCTGCTGACCCAATCCATCGCGGCCAATATTGCCTTGGGCAACATGCCGGAGATTTCCAGTGGCGGTTTCGTCAACGGCAGCGAGGAACTCTCGCTGGCGCAGCGGCAGATCGATGCCATGCGCATCCGCAGCTCCAGCCCGACGCAGCTGGTGTCGGAGCTGTCCGGCGGTAACCAGCAGAAGGTCGTGATCGGCCGCTGGCTCGAGCGCGATTGCTCGGTATTGCTGTTCGACGAGCCGACCCGGGGCATCGACGTTGGCGCCAAATTCGACATTTATGCGCTGCTCGGTGAGTTGACTCGCCAGGGCAAGGCGCTGGTCGTGGTGTCCAGCGACCTGCGGGAACTGATGCTGATCTGCGACCGGATCGGCGTACTGTCCGCCGGGCGCCTGATCGATACCTTCGAGCGCGACAGCTGGACCCAGGATGACTTGCTTGCCGCCGCGTTCGCCGGCTACCAGAAACGTGATGCGTTGCTCAACGAAGCAGCGCCTAGGGAACTCTCATGAAAACCGCACCTGCCGTCGGCAAATCGAATGGCAATTTTTATGGCCTTGGCACCTACCTGGGCCTGGCCGGCGCCTTGCTGGCCATGGTCGCGCTGTTCTCGGTCCTGAGCAGCCATTTCCTTTCCTATGACACCTTCAGCACCCTCGCCAACCAGATTCCGGATTTGATGGTGCTGGCGGTCGGCATGACCTTCATCCTGATCATCGGCGGCATCGACCTGTCGGTGGGCTCGGTGCTGGCGTTGGCCGCTTCGACGGTCAGCGTCGCAGTGCTCGGCTGGGGCTGGAGCGTCTGGCCGTCGGCTTTGCTCGGCATGGCCGTGGCGGCGCTGGCCGGGACGGTGACCGGTTCGATTACCGTGGCGTGGCGCATCCCGTCGTTCATCGTCTCGCTGGGCGTGCTGGAAATGGCTCGTGGCCTGGCGTACCAGATGACCGGCTCGCGGACCGCCTATATCGGCGACTCCTTCGCCTGGCTGTCCAATCCGATCGCCTTCGGTATTTCCCCTTCGTTCATCATTGCCTTGCTGGTGATTTTCATTGCCCAGGCCGTGCTGACCCGTACCGTGTTCGGGCGCTACCTGATCGGCATCGGCACCAACGAAGAGGCCGTGCGCCTGGCCGGCATCAATCCCAAGCCCTACAAGATCCTCGTATTCAGCCTGATGGGGCTGCTGGCCGGTGTCGCCGCGCTGTTCCAGATTTCGCGCCTGGAGGCGGCGGATCCCAACGCCGGTTCAGGGCTTGAGCTGCAAGTCATCGCCGCGGTGGTCATCGGCGGTACGAGCCTGATGGGCGGGCGCGGCTCGGTCATCAGTACCTTCTTCGGCGTATTGATCATTTCAGTGCTGGCGGCGGGCCTGGCCCAGATCGGCGCGACCGAGCCGACCAAAAGGATCATTACCGGCGCGGTGATCGTGGTGGCGGTGGTGCTCGATACGTACCGCAGCCAGCGCGCCAGTCGGCGGGCTTGAAGCATGGCAACGATCAAGGATGTGGCGGCGCTCGCGGGGATCTCCTACACGACGGTGTCTCACGTCGTGAACAAGACGCGGCCAGTCAGTGACGAGGTGCGACGCAAAGTCGAGGCGGCCATCGAGCGGTTGGACTACGTGCCCAGCGCGGTGGCGCGTTCGCTCAAGGCCAAGACCACGGCGACCATCGGCCTGCTGGTGCCCAACAGTCTCAACCCGTATTTCGCCGAGCTGGCTCGTGGGATCGAGGATTACTGCGAGCGCAATGGCTATTGCGTGATCCTGTGCAATTCCGACGACAACCCGGACAAGCAGCGCAGTTACCTGCGGGTGCTGCTGGAAAAACGCATCGATGGCCTGATCGTGGCGTCGGCCGGCGGTGATGTCGGCCTGGCCGAGGGCTTGGCCAACGTGCGCACGCCCATGGTGATCGTCGACCGCGGGCTCGATGGGGTGGACGCCGACCTGGTGCGTATCGACCACGAATATGGCGCTTACCTGGCGACCCGGCACCTGCTGGAGCTGGGGCACCGCGACATTGCCTTTATCGGTGGGCCGGCGGACACCAGTGTGGCGCAGATGCGCCTGGCGGGTTACTGCCGTGCGCTGAAAGAGGCGGGGATCGAATTGCCCGTCGAGCGCATGCTCGAAAGTGATTTCACCAGTACCGGCGGCTTT
>NZ_JBHFJB010000084.1:17546-30366 GCF_057334555.1 Pseudomonas sp. AGC41 | reverse complement strand
CGCGCGGCGGCGCAACTGCTTGAGCAGCAGCCGCCCAGCGCGATCTTCGCCGCCAACGATATGATCGGCATCGGTGCGCTGCGCGCCGCCGCCGAACGCAACGTGCGGGTGCCCGGCGAGCTGTCGATCATCGGCTTCGATGACATCCAGATGAGCCGTTACGTCTACCCGGCGCTGACCACGGTGGGCCAATCGATCCTGCAGCTCGGCGAGATGGCGGCCGAAGTGCTGTTACGCCGGATCGCCACGCCGACGCTTGCCACCGAGCAGCGGATCGTGACGCCGAGCATTGTCTTGCGAGAATCGACTGCACCGCTGTCCGGTACATTCGCCCAATACCGCTGAACCGAATTGACGAGTAATGATGTATGCCAGCAAAAGTAGTGGTAATAGGCAGCCTGAACATGGACCTGGTGACGCGTGCGCCACGTCTGCCCCGTGGCGGTGAAACGCTGATCGGGGAATCGTTTTCCACCATCCCCGGCGGCAAGGGCGCCAACCAGGCGGTGGCTGCCGCGCGCCTCGGGGCGCAAGTGTCGATGGTCGGTTGCGTGGGCGGTGACGCCTACGGTCAGCAATTGCGCGGTGCGCTGGTGGCCGAAGGCATTGATTGCCAGGCCGTCAGTGTCGTCGAGGGTTCCAGCGGCGTGGCGCTGATCGTGGTCGATGACAACAGCCAGAATGCAATCGTGATCGTCGCCGGCGCCAACGGTGAGCTGACGCCGGCCGTGCTCGACAGTTTCGACGCGGTGCTGCAAAGCGCCGAGGTCATCATCTGCCAGCTCGAAGTGCCGGATGCAACCGTGGGCCATGCACTCAAGCGTGGTCGTGAACTCGGCAAGACCGTCATCCTCAATCCGGCGCCCGCTTCTCGGGCATTGCCGGCCGACTGGTATGCCTGCGTCGATTACCTGATTCCCAACGAAAGTGAAGCGGCGATCCTCAGCGGCCTGGCGGTGGAGTCCCTGGAAAACGCCGAAGCCGCCGCGACCCAGTTGATCGCCGCCGGTGCCGGCAAGGTGATCGTGACCCTGGGGGCCCAAGGGCTGATGTTCGCCAACGGTTCGAGCTTCGAGCATTTCCCGGCGCCGCGGGTCAAGGCGGTGGACACCACGGCGGCGGGCGATACGTTTGTCGGCGGGTTTGCCGCGGCCCTGGCCAGCGGCAAGAATGAGGTCGAGGCTATTCGTTTCGGCCAGGTCGCCGCTGCACTGTCGGTCACCCGCGCGGGTGCTCAGCCTTCCATTCCAACCCTGCAGGAAGTACAGGCGTTCGAAGCATGAAAAAAACTCCTCTGTTGAACATCGCCCTGTCGCGATTGATCGCCTCCCTCGGTCATGGCGACAAGGTGGTCATTGGCGACGCAGGCCTGCCGGTGCCGCCTCACGTCGAGTTGATCGACCTGGCGCTGACCCATGGGGTTCCGGATTTCGTCAGTACCTTGAAAGTGGTGCTCAGTGAAATGCAGGTCGAGCGCCATGTGCTGGCTCAGGAAATCCTCGAGAAACAACCGTCGGCCCTGGCCACTTTGCAGGCGCTGCATGCCGAAGGCGCGCTGGGCACGCGGGAATTGGTCAGCCACGAACAGTTCAAGACGCTCAGCCGCGAGGCGAGGGCGATCATTCGTACAGGAGAATGTTCTCCATACTGCAACGTGGTGCTGATTGCCGGCGTCACGTTCTAGGTTTTCCCTCCAGCACAAGGAGTGCGCCATGCACCGCTATGCTCAGAAAATGCATCAACTGTTGCGGAGTCTGCTGCTTTTGTCATTGCTCACGGCTACAAGCGCCCAGGCGGCGGAAAAAATCGACCTGATCATCGACACCGATCCGGGCGCCGATGATGTGGTAGCGTTGTTGTTTGCCCTGGCATCCCCCGAAGAGCTGCATATTCGGGCGTTGACCACCGTCGCCGGTAACGTGCGCCTGGACAAGACATCCCGCAACGCGCGCCTGGCCCGCGAGTGGGCCGGGCGTGAAGAGGTTCCGGTGTACGCGGGTGCCCCGAAGCCGTTGATGCGCACGCCGATCTACGCCGAAAACATCCATGGCAAGGAAGGTTTGTCCGGTGTCGAGGTGCATGAGCCGAAGAAAGGCTTGGCCCAGGGCAACGCCGTCAACTACCTGATCGACACGCTCAAGGCCGCCAAGCCACACAGCATCACTATTGCGATGCTGGGTCCGCAGACCAACCTGGCCCTGGCGCTCGTCCAGGAGCCCGACATCGCCCAGGGCATCAAGGAAGTGGTGATCATGGGCGGCGCGCATTTCAACGGCGGTAATATCACGCCGGTGGCGGAGTTCAATCTGTACGCCGATCCCCAGGCGGCAGAGATAGTCGCCAAAAGCGGGCTGAAGCTGACCTATCTGCCACTGGACGTGACCCACAAGATCCTCACCAGCGAGGCCCGCCTCAAGCAGATCGCCGCGCTGAACAACAACGCCAGCAAGCTGGTAGGCAATATTCTCAATGAGTACGTCAAGGGCGATATGGAGCACTACGGCATGACCGGCGGGCCGGTGCATGATGCGACCGTGATCGCCTATCTGCTCAAGCCGCAGTTGTTTACCGGGCGCTCGGTCAATCTGGTGGTGGACAGTCGTGAAGGCCCGACGTTCGGGCAGACGGTCGTCGATTGGTACGACGGCCTCAAGGCGCCCAAGAATGCCTTCTGGGTGAAGGACGGCGATGCCCAGGGGTTCTTCGACCTGTTGACCGAGCGGCTGGCCCGCCTCAAGTAGACCCTCTCGCAGCGACCCCGCAGGCGCCGGCTTGCGGTGGTCTAGTCAACCGTCTCGATAATGCTCGGGTAGCGTTCGAACGCCTGCTGGATGAAGTTCTGAGCGCCTTGCGTCCCGAGCTCTTTCACCAACAACTCGATGCCGATGATTGCCAATTCCTCAGGGCTGCCCGGGCTGTATGAGCTGTGGCCCTGGGCCCATTTGGCATTGATGGTGGCTTCGATGCTGACGGTGCTCATGGTCGGGCTCGCAGGTTGAGAGATCAGTAGGCTGAGTTAAGCATTTTTGCGTCGGCTTTGGCAGTGCGACTTAGGCATCAGAAGTGCGGTATGCGACACTTGGCTTTTGATTTTTTCGAGGAGCCCTGGCATGCAGATCGACCTGAACAAACCAGATGGACTTACCCTCGACTCGGTTCGCCAGTTGCTGGCTTCTGCCAGTGATGACGAGCATACCCAACTGCGAGTAACCAAGGACGGCATCGCCTATCTGTCCTCAGGCATTGTGGGTGGTGCTGAAATCGATGGCCTGCGGTTCCGGCTCGAGACATGGGCGAAAGGGTCAGGCTACGTTGGCCGGGTCGCGGCCAGTGACGAGGTCTGGGTCATGCAGATCTATAACGCGCTGAAGGACAACTGGCCGAACCCGCCCTTCGATTACATCGATATTTATTGAGCACCGTTCATATTCAGTCACGATTCAGCTCTGGACTGGCGGTCCTGCTTGGGCAAACTGCCGGTTTTTCAAGTGAGGGCGCAATGATAGCGCCGGTGTTGAAACCAAGCGTCATCCCGGCTGTCGCACGCTCACTACTATCCATCGGAAAAAGGAGGCTTCATGCCTTGGAAGCTCGTGTCATTGAATATGCTGTTGGCCGCCACGTTCTTGAGCGGATGCAGTAGCACGTCGGAGTCGACGCCTGATCCTGTGGCAGCCGAGGCCGGCCATACCCGCTGCGATGCCAAGGCCGCCGAGTTTGCCGTCGGCAAGCAGGCTTCGCCACAATTGCTGGAGCAAGCGCGCACTCGATCCGGCGCGCAGAATGCCCGGATTCTCAAACCCAACGATATGATCACGCTTGAGTACCGCTCCGATCGACTCAACCTCAACACCGATGCCAAGCTGGTGGTCAATCGGGTGAACTGCGGCTGACAGGCGGTTTCCAGCAGGCCATAAAAAACCCCGTCACATGGACGGGGTTTTTTTAGCGCGCCGGGAAATTACTCTGGGCGAACTTGTGCAGCTTGCATACCCTTTTGGCCTTTCTCAGCCACGAAGGAAACGGTCTGGCCTTCTTTCAGGCTTTTGAAACCGTCGCTTTCGATAGCTTTGAAGTGTACGAACAGGTCGTCACCGCCACCTTGAGGAGTGATGAAGCCGAAGCCTTTTTCATCGTTGAACCATTTAACGGTGCCGGTTTGGCGATTAGACATGGTGTATCTCCAAGAAACATATATTTTCAGTGTACTGTGCTGCTCAGGCCAACTGGGCACACCCGGGTATCATAGTCGAAATGTTCGATTTGGGAGCCCCCCGGACGAGCTGTTTGCCAATCAGTCGTGTTTCCTTTACCCCCTGAACCGGCTGGAAGCCCCGGTTTCAAAGGCTTTCAGCCGAACGTAAAGACGATAAAAAAAGCTGTAAAACCTGAATAAATCCTGAAAAAAGCCGCTTATCCAAGCCTTTTCAGCGGTTCCGAGCCGTCTCCGGGGGCTCGATCACTCATTTTTTCGCGGGTGGATTGGCCTTGCATTTGGCGATCTGGCCGAGCGCTTTCTGCTGCAGTTCAGGGGTGGCCTTATTGTCCATCAGTGCCTGGATATCGCTCGCCGGGTAGGATTTGATCGCGTCCGCGCCACAGGCGCAATGGGCCTTGGCCGCAGCTGCGCCGATCTGCGGGGTCGCCGCCTGAGTGCACTGCTGCATGTATTTTTCGCGCTCGCCCTTGGGCCATTCGGCGTGAGCGCTCAGCGGGAGCAGCAGGGCGAGGGGGGCGACTACTGCCAATAGGGTGTTCAGACGCATGCGGGGATGCTCCTTTCTGGGTCGATGTCTTGTTATCTGAGGTGTTGCAGATGCTTCGGTTCAGCACTCTGGCATAAAAATCGTCAGTTTACGCCGGCTTCGATCCAGGCGCGGCGATGACCGTTCATCTGTGCTAGGATGCCGGGCTCGGGTATTTCTCAGGCTCCGGAGGCAACAGGCCCCGGCGGCGGTAAATGTTCGATCAACCCTGATTTGAATCCCAGTCACTCTGGTTCGGTTTCCCGGTTGGCCGCAAGGCTCCTGCCGCTGTAAGGCAGGCGTTCTTCATTGAACGGCCTGGACTGGATCTTGTACTGGCTCATCCCAACCCACGTGACCTTTGGTAGGGGTCACCACTAGGAGAGGAGGCGCCATGCCAACTATTACTCTTCCCGACGGCAGTCAACGTTCATTCGACCACCCGGTTTCCGTAGCCGAGGTCGCCGCATCCATCGGCGCGGGCCTGGCCAAGGCCACCCTGGCCGGCAAGGTCAACGGCAAGCTGGTCGATGCCAGCGATGTCATCGACAGCGATGCCACGCTGCAAATCATCACGCCCAAGGACGAAGAGGGGCTGGAGATCATTCGCCACTCTTGCGCGCACCTGGTTGGCCATGCGGTCAAGCAGCTGTATCCGAGCGCGAAAATGGTCATCGGTCCGGTCATCGACGAAGGCTTTTATTACGACATCGCCTTCGAGCGTCCTTTTACCCCGGACGACATGGCCGCCATCGAACAGCGCATGCAGCAGCTGATCGAGAAAGACTACGACGTCATCAAGAAGGTCACCCCGCGCGCCGAAGTCATTGAGGTCTTCAAGGCCCGTGGCGAGGACTACAAGCTGCGTCTGGTGGAAGACATGCCGGACGAGCAGGCCATGGGCCTGTACTACCACGAAGAATACGTCGACATGTGCCGCGGCCCGCACGTGCCGAACACCCGTTTCCTGAAGTCCTTCAAGCTGACCAAACTGTCCGGCGCCTACTGGCGTGGCGATGCGAAGAACGAACAGTTGCAGCGCGTCTACGGTACTGCCTGGGCCGACAAGAAGCAGCTGGCGGCCTACATCCAGCGCATCGAGGAAGCGGAAAAACGCGACCACCGCAAGATCGGCAAGCGCCTCGGCCTGTTCCATACCCAGGAGGAATCCCCAGGCATGGTGTTCTGGCACCCGAATGGCTGGACGCTGTATCAGGTGCTTGAGCAATACATGCGCCAGGTCCAGCGCGAAAACGGCTATCTGGAGATCAAGACGCCGCAAGTGGTTGACCGCAGCCTGTGGGAGAAGTCCGGGCACTGGGCCAACTACGCCGACAACATGTTCACCACCCAGTCGGAAAACCGCGACTACGCCATCAAGCCGATGAACTGCCCGTGTCACGTGCAGGTGTTCAACCAGGGTCTGAAAAGCTACCGTGAATTGCCGATGCGCCTGGCCGAGTTCGGTGCCTGCCACCGCAACGAGCCATCAGGCGCACTGCACGGCATCATGCGCGTGCGGGCCTTTACCCAGGACGACGCCCACATTTTCTGCACCGAAGAGCAGATGCAGGCCGAATCCGCCGCGTTCATCAAACTGACCATGGACGTCTACCGGGACTTCGGCTTCACCGAAGTCGAGATGAAGCTGTCCACTCGTCCGGAAAAACGCGTCGGCTCCGACGAATTGTGGGATCGCGCCGAAGCAGCCCTGGCCGCTGCGCTCGACAGCGCGGGCCTTGCGTACGATCTGCAGCCGGGCGAGGGCGCCTTCTACGGTCCGAAGATCGAATTCTCGCTGAAAGATTGCCTTGGTCGCGTCTGGCAGTGTGGTACCCTGCAGCTCGATTTTAACCTGCCGATCCGTCTGGGCGCTGAATATGTGTCCGAAGACAACAGCCGCAAGCATCCGGTCATGCTTCACCGCGCGATCCTCGGTTCCTTCGAGCGTTTCGTCGGGATCCTGATCGAACACTACGAGGGCGCGTTCCCTGCGTGGCTGGCGCCGACCCAGGCAGTGATCATGAATATCACTGATAAACAGGCAGATTTTGCCGCTGAAGTCGAAAAAACTCTCAACCAAAGCGGATTTCGTGCCAAGTCCGACTTGAGAAATGAAAAGATCGGCTTTAAAATCCGCGAGCATACTTTGCTCAAGGTTCCCTTTCTCTTGGTTATCGGAGATCGGGAGGTCGAGATGCAGACTGTCGCTGTGCGTACTCGTGAAGGTGCTGACCTGGGCTCGATGCCCGTCGCCGAATTCGCTGAGTTTCTCGCGCAAGCGGTTTCCCGGCGTGGTCGCCCAGATTCGGAGTAATTATTATTAAGCGTGAAATGAGACAAGATAAACGAGCTGCACCGAAAGCCCCGATCAACGAGAATATCTCGGCACGCGAGGTTCGGTTAATTGGCGCTGATGGCGAGCAGATTGGCATCGTCTCGATTGATGAAGCGCTTCGTATTGCTGAAGAAGCCAAGCTTGATCTGGTGGAAATTTCCGCGGACGCAGTCCCACCTGTTTGCCGGGTGATGGACTACGGCAAGTCGATCTTCGAAAAGAAGAAGCAGATTGCCGCGGCGAAGAAAAACCAGAAGCAGATTCAGGTAAAAGAAATCAAGTTTCGTCCAGGGACGGAGGAAGGGGATTACCAGGTAAAACTGCGCAACCTGGTACGTTTCCTGAGTGATGGGGACAGGGCCAAGGTATCCTTGCGATTCCGCGGCCGTGAGATGGCCCACCAGGAGCTGGGGATGGAACTCCTCAAGCGGGTTGAACAAGACCTGCTCGAGTACGGTTCGGTCGAACAGCATCCTAAGATGGAAGGACGCCAGCTGATCATGGTCATCGCCCCGAAAAAGAAGAAGTAATCAACAGGGCACGGCAGGCCTTGCGATTATGTTTATCAACTGAATGCGGAGTATCCGAACATGCCAAAGATGAAGACTAAAAGTGGTGCTGCTAAGCGGTTTCTGAAAACTGCTAACGGTATCAAGCACAAGCACGCTTTCAAGAGCCACATCCTGACCAAAATGTCGACCAAGCGTAAGCGTCAACTGCGCGGTAGCAGCTTGCTGCATCCGTCTGACGTGGCAAAAGTCGAGCGCATGCTGCGCCTTCGTTAATTTTTGGATCAAGAATAGAGGAAGTAACTCATGGCTCGTGTAAAGCGTGGCGTCATTGCCCGTAAGCGTCACAAAAAAATTCTGAAACTTGCTAAAGGCTACTACGGCGCGCGTTCCCGCGTATTCCGTGTTGCCAAGCAAGCGGTAATCAAGGCAGGCCAATACGCCTACCGTGACCGTCGTCAGAAAAAACGTCAGTTCCGCGCTCTGTGGATCGCTCGTATCAATGCTGGTGCTCGTGTTAACGGTCTGTCCTACAGCCGTTTCATCGCTGGCCTGAAAAAAGCGTCCATCGAGATCGACCGCAAGGTTCTGGCTGATCTGGCAGTGAACGAAAAAGCGGCGTTTGCTGCGATTGTCGAGAAAGCTAAAGCCACCTTGGCTTAAGTACCCCCGGCAGTCACCAGGGCCCACCTCTGTGGGCCCTGGTGTCAAACGTCTTAAATAGGGGAAGAGCCTTAAAGCTCTTCCCCTATTTTGTATCTGGAGTCTGTACATGGAAAACCTGGACGCGCTGGTCGCTCAAGCACTAGAGGCTGTGCAAAGCGCTGAAGATATCAATGCCCTGGAGCAAATCCGGGTTCACTACCTTGGCAAGAAAGGCGAGTTGACTCAGGTGATGAAGACCCTGGGGAACCTGCCGGCTGAAGAGCGTCCGCAGGTCGGTGCGCTGATCAACGTCGCCAAGGAGCGTGTCACAGAGGTCCTCAATGCGCGCAAGGCGTTGTTCGAGGAGGCGGATCTGGCTGCCAAACTCGCCGCCGAGTCCATCGACGTGACCCTGCCTGGCCGTGGCCAGACTTCCGGTGGCCTGCATCCGGTGACCCGCACCCTGGAGCGCATCGAGCAGTTCTTCACCCATATAGGCTACGGCATCGCCGAGGGCCCTGAGGTCGAAGACGACTACCACAACTTCGAAGCGCTCAACATCCCAGGCCATCACCCGGCCCGGTCGATGCATGACACCTTCTATTTCAATGCGAACATGCTGTTGCGCACCCATACCTCGCCGGTACAGGTCCGCACCATGGAATCGCAACAGCCGCCGATCCGCATCGTCTGCCCAGGCCGTGTGTACCGTAGCGACTCCGATATCACCCACTCGCCGATGTTCCATCAGGTTGAAGGCCTGCTGGTGGATCGCGACATCAATTTCGCCGACCTGAAAGGCACTATCGAAGAGTTCCTGCGGGTGTTCTTCGAAAAAGAACTGGCCGTGCGTTTCCGCCCTTCGTACTTCCCGTTCACCGAGCCATCGGCGGAAGTCGACATGGAATGCGTGATGTGCAGCGGCAAAGGCTGCCGCGTCTGCAAACAGACCGGCTGGCTGGAAGTCATGGGCTGCGGCATGGTTCATCCGAACGTGCTGCGCATGTCCGGGATCGATCCGGAAGAGTTCTCCGGCTTTGCCTTCGGCATGGGCGTCGAGCGCCTGGCCATGCTGCGTTACGGTGTGAATGACTTGCGCCTGTTCTTCGACAACGACTTGCGATTCCTTGCGCAATTTCGCTAGGTCGCAGTCGGTAACGAATTTATTAAGGGGAGCAGGATGAAATTCAGTGAACAATGGCTGCGCGGCTGGGTAAGCCCGCAGGTTAGCCAGGACGAGCTGGTTGCTCGCCTGTCAATGGCCGGCCTTGAGGTCGATAGCGTGACGCCGGCCGCCGGTGAGTTCAGCGGTGTGGTCGTGGGCGAGGTGCTGAGCACCGAGCAGCATCCGGACGCCGACAAATTGCGGGTTTGCCAGGTCAACAATGGCTCGGAGACTTTCCAGGTCGTCTGCGGCGCGCCCAATGTGCGCCCGGGCCTGAAGATTCCGTTCGCCATGATCGGCGCCGAACTGCCGGGCGACTTCAAGATCAAGAAAGCCAAGCTGCGCGGCGTCGAATCCAACGGCATGTTGTGCTCCCAGGCCGAACTGCAGATTGGCGAAGGCAATGACGGCCTGATGGAACTGCCGGCCGACGCACCGGTTGGCCAGGACATTCGTGAATACCTGGGCCTGGACGATGCCAGCATCGAAGTTGACCTGACGCCGAACCGTGGCGACTGCCTGTCCCTCGCCGGTCTGGCGCGCGAAGTGGGCGCCTTGTATGACGCTCCGGTAACCCGCCCTGCGGTCGCGGTCGTTCCGGCAGTGCATGATGAAGTGCGCCCGGTTGAAGTGCTCGCGCCGGCCGCATGCCCGCGTTACCTGGGTCGTGTGATCCGCAACGTCGACCTGTCGAAGCCGACCCCGCTGTGGATGGTCGAGCGCCTGCGGCGCGCCGACGTGCGCAGCATCGACGCGGCCGTCGACATCACCAACTATGTGATGCTTGAACTGGGCCAACCGCTGCACGCATTCGACCTGGCTGAAATCAACGGCGGCATCCGCGTGCGCATGGCCGATGAAGGCGAGAAGCTGGTACTGCTCGACGGCCAGGAAGTGACCCTGCGCAGCGACACACTGGTGATTGCCGACCACACCCGCGCCCTGGCGATTGCCGGCGTGATGGGCGGCGAGCACAGTGGCGTCTCCAAGACGACCCGTGATGTGTTCCTCGAAAGCGCGTTCTTCGACCAGATCGCCGTCGCTGGCAAGGCTCGTTCCTACGGCCTGCACACCGACGCCTCGCACCGCTACGAGCGTGGCGTGGATTGGCAGCTGGCCCGGGAAGCCATGGAGCGCGCCACTGGCCTGCTGCTGGAAATCACCGGTGGCGAAGCCGGCCCGATTATCGAGACGGTCAGCGAGCAGCATTTGCCGAAGATCGCGCCGGTGACCCTGCGTGCCCAGCGCATCACCCAGATGCTGGGCATGGAAATGGACTCGGCCGAAGTCGAGCGCCTGCTCAGCGCCTTGGGCCTGAACATCCGCGCCGACGGGGAAGGGCAGTGGCAGGTTGAAGTGCCAAGCCATCGCTTCGATATCAGCCTGGAAGTCGACCTGATCGAAGAACTGGCCCGCCTGTACGGCTACAACCGTCTGCCGGTTCGCTACCCGCAAGCCCGCCTGGCTCCACAGGCCAAGGCTGAGGCGCGTAGCGAGCTGCCGGAACTGCGCCGCCTGCTGGTGGCCCGTGGTTATCAGGAAGCGATCACCTACAGCTTCATCGATCCGCGTCAGTTCGAGCTCTTCAGCCCGGGTGTCGAGCCGCTGCTGCTGGCCAACCCGATCTCCAACGACATGGCGGCCATGCGTTCGTCCTTGTGGCCGGGCCTGGTCAAGTCGTTGCAGCACAACCTCAACCGCCAGCAGGACCGCGTGCGTCTGTTCGAAAGTGGCCTGCGCTTCGTTGGGCAACTGGACGGATTGAAACAAGAGCCGATGCTGGCCGGTGTCGTCTGTGGCAGCCGCCTGCCGGAAGGCTGGGCGCAAGGTCGCGATGTCGTCGACTTCTTCGACGTCAAGGCTGACGTGGAAGCGGTGCTGGGCTTCGCCGGCGCGCTTGACGTGTTCACCTTCGTGCCGGGCAAGCATCCGGCGCTGCACCCGGGCCAAACCGCGCGCATCGAGCGAGACGGGCGCGAAGTCGGTTATGTCGGGGCGATTCACCCTGAATTGTCGAAGACCCTGGGCCTCGACCGTCCGGTCTTCGTTTTCGAGCTGGTGCTGGCCGAAGTCGCTCAAGGAAAAATGCCGAAATTCCAGGAGTTGTCGCGCTTTCCTGAAGTGCGTCGTGACCTTGCCCTGGTGGCCGATGTCGGCGTTGCATCCAGCGATGTACTGGCAGTAATCCGTGAAAATGCAGGCGAATGGCTGACGGACCTCAGGCTATTTGACGTGTATCAGGGTAAAGGCATTGATCCGCATAGAAAAAGCCTTGCAGTCGGCTTGACCTGGCAGCATCCATCGCGCACTCTTAACGACGATGAGGTGAATACCGCAACGCAGAATATCCTCACCTCGCTCGAACACAGGTTGAACGCCACGTTAAGGAAGTGACGTATGGGGGCTCTGACGAAAGCTGAGATGGCGGAACGTCTGTATGAGGAGTTGGGCCTGAATAAACGGGAGGCCAAAGAATTGGTCGAACTGTTTTTCGAAGAAATCAGGCACGCTCTCGAAGACAACGAACAGGTCAAATTGTCCGGTTTCGGCAATTTCGACCTTCGGGACAAACGCCAGCGGCCTGGCCGCAATCCGAAAACGGGAGAAGAAATCCCGATCACGGCTCGCCGTGTGGTCACCTTTCGTCCAGGGCAGAAGTTGAAGGCCCGAGTTGAGGCTTATGCTGGAACCAAGTCATAACGACGAGCTACCCGTCATCCCAGGCAAACGCTACTTCACCATCGGTGAAGTCAGCGAGCTGTGTGCGGTAAAACCGCATGTGCTGCGCTATTGGGAGCAGGAGTTTCCTCAACTCAACCCGGTCAAGCGCCGCGGAAACCGCCGGTATTATCAGCGCCAGGATGTGCTGATGATCCGCCAGATCCGCGCGCTGCTGTACGACCAGGGGTTCACCATCGGCGGCGCGCGCCTGCGCCTCTCCGGTGATGAGGCCAAAGACGACACAACCCAGTACAAACAGATGATCCGCCAGATGATCGCCGAGCTTGAAGATGTACTGGTGGTGCTCAAGAAATAAATTTCTGCTTTTAAATACTTCCAGTTTTCAAAAGCTTGCGATATATTCCTGAGCGTTCCGTTGAGAAGCGGAACAAGATTCACGCCTAGTCGGGGCGTAGCGCAGTCCGGTAGCGCACTAGCATGGGGTGCTAGGGGTCGAGTGTTCGAATCACTCCGTCCCGACCATATTATTCAATGTCTTAGCCCAACTCTAACAAGTTGGGCTTTTTCATGGGCGGGAGTTTTGCGGGACTTAATTCTGCAAAAAACGTGGCGAGGGGGCTTGCTCCCGCTGGGCCGCGAAGCGGCCCCAAAACCTGCCGAGCGCGGAGCATCAGACCCACCGCACCCGCTGGTTTTTACGACTGCTTCGCAGCCGAGCGGGAGCAAGCTCCCTCGG
>NZ_JBHFJB010000084.1:0-17526 GCF_057334555.1 Pseudomonas sp. AGC41 | reverse complement strand
CCCTCGGCACAGGTCTGCGTTTCTCTAGAGCGAACAGCGTTAGGCTCTCAGCCTTGCACCGCGAAAACTCATTTCCCCCCAGTCACATCAAGAAACGTCCCCGTCACAAACGACGCCTCTCCACCCGCCAGCCATAAAATCGCCCGTGCCACTTCCTCCGGTTGGCCACCTCGACCCATGGGGATCGAGTCCTTCACCCGATCAACCCGCCCCGGCTCGCCGCCGCTGGCGTGCATTTCGGTGTAGATGTGTCCGGGGCGAATGCAGTTGACGCGTATGCCTTCCCGGGCCACTTCTTTGGCGAGGCCGATGGTGAAGGTTTCCAAGGCGCCTTTTGACGCCGCGTAATCGACATATTCGTTGGGGCTGCCGAGGCGAGCCGATGCCGAGGAGACGTTGATGATCGCGCCGCCCGGGCCGTTATGCCGGTACGCCATGCGCTTCACTGCCTGCTGGGCGCAGAGAATCGGGCCGATGGAATTGACTGCGAAGATGCGCTGCATGCGCTCGAAGCCAAGGTCTTCCAGGCGTGACTGAGCCGACAGGATGCCCGCGTTATTGACCAGGACGTCGATGCGTCCGAACGAGCGGTCGATGGCCGCGAACAGATCGGCGACCTGTTCGGGATCGGCACTGTCGGCGCGCATCGCCAGCGCGCGACGTCCGAGTGCCTCCACATCCGCCGCCACCGCCAGCGCTGCGGGCTCGTTGGCAACGTAGCTGATCGCGACGTCATAGCCTTGTGCGGCGGCTAGCCGCGCGGTGGCGGCGCCCACTCCGCGACTTCCGCCGGTTATCAGGATCAGCGGTGCCTGCGAGTCATTGACCATGGTGAATAGCCCTCCTGAGCAGTTGGCTGTGTCAGCCGATGATGATGGTGCCGCTGACGATCACTACGCACGCCAGGATCCGGCGGGCGGTGAGTGTCTCGCCGAGGAAGATGGCGCCGATCAGCGCTGCAAACAGCACGCTGGTTTCGCGCAATGCCGATACCGCGCCCAGAGGCGCTTCGTTCATGGCGTAGATGACGATTCCATAGGCCAGCAAGGAGACCAGCCCGCCGGCCGCGGCGCTGAATATTCCGGGGCGGACGGAGAACAGGCTGCGTGCGTCGCGCAGGCCGATGTACACCATCGGCATCAGCACGCCCCACAAGGCGCACATCCAGACGGTATAGGCGAGCGGCGCGCCGGAGAGCCTGGCACCGATGCCGTCGACGACGCTATAGGCAGCGATGAAACAGCCGGTGCCCAGCGCGTAGGGCAGGCTGGGCACCGACAGTTTGCGGCCCCTGAAGGCCAGGGAAATGATCCCGCCGGACACCAGCGCAATCCCCAGCAGGACGCCGGGGGCGATGCTTTCTCCGGCGAAGACGGCGCCGCCCAGGGCGATCAGCGCCGGTGATGAGCCACGGGAAATTGGGTAGACCTGCCCCAAGTCGCCGACCCGGTAGCTGCGCACCAGGAACAGGTTGTAGCCGACGTGCAGTACCGCTGAAAGCACCGCATAACCCCAACTGGCGGCGGCCGGTGGCACCATGAATGCGGCGGCGACGACGCAGGTCACGGCGATGGCGATGCACATGATCGTCATTGACCACAGCCGATCGGCGCCGCCACGCAGCAGTGCGTTCCAGCTGGCATGCAGGAGCGCGGCGAAAAGAACCAGTGAGATGATATGGATAGGCATGCGCCATTCTAGGCAGCGCTGATGCCGTACTACAGCGAAGTCTCCTCATCGTTTCATGAGTAAAACCTCATGCATTTTCATAAGCGCGTTGGACGGTCGACGCCTCGCCGATCAACCATTGGCGGAAGCTGACGATATGCGGCTGCGATTCGATGCCCTTGGGACAGACAAAATAGTAGGCCAGCGGTGACGGGAATGGCACGTCGAACAGCCGCACCAGGCGGCCATCGCTGATTTCGCTTTCAACATGGCCGCTGCGCACCAAGGCAACGCCCTGGCCGAGCAGGGCTGCCTCGACCGTCATGTTGGTGTCGCCGAACCTGACGCTTTCCTTGAGCGGCAAGAATTCCAGGCCGACCTTCTCAAACCACATCTCCCATTTCGGCACCAGCTCGGCGCCATCCCGGGTCAGCAACGGGTAGTGCAACAGTTCGGCAGGGCTGCGTGGCGTCCCGAAGCGCTGCAGCAAGTCAGGACTGGCCACCGGAAACACCTGCTCGCCGAAGAGAAATTCCGAATACAAACCGGGGTAGTTGCCCTTGCCGAGCCGGATCGCCACGTCGGCCTGGGCACTGGAGAAGTGGATGATCTTGTCGGTGGTGTCCAGCGAGACCAATAACTCCGGATGCAGGCGGGAGAGATTCGGCAAGCGGGGCAGCAGCCATTTCAGTGCGAAGGAATACGTGGTGCTGACTTCGAGTCGAACCCTGCCTTTCTGCTCGCGCAGATCGCCCAGGGTCGCCTCCAGGCTCATGAAAAATTCGCGGACGATGGGCGCCAGGGTAGCTCCCGCGGCGGTGAGGCGCAGTGACTTGCCACGCTCGAACAATTGCAAGCCCCAAAGGGACTCCAGGTGCTTGAGCTGGTGACTGACCGCGCTTTGGGTGACGTGCAGCTCTTGCGCGGCTGCGGTAAAGGTCGCATGGCGGGTGGCGACTTCAAAGGCGCGTAATGTAGCGGTCGGCGGCAGGTCTCTCATGTGAAGGGTATCCGGCGATTTGAGGATGCGCGTCATGAGCGCTGGCTCATGATAGAACATCGCCGGCGGCTATGAATGGGACGGCTCACGAAGGGATTGCTGATACTGCGCTTCATCGACCTCGGTCAGGCTCGCATAACCGTCGTAGTGGTAGATTCGGTACTTGTCTCGGGCATAACGCTCCGTCAGGAATTCCAAGCTGCCCAGGTCGATACGCTTGGCACTCAGCGGCCGCCGATGGCAGAACAGTTTGCGTGTACCCAATTGCAGGAAATCGGGATGCGGCACGCGAACTTCATCAGGCTTGAACGCCACATCCAGCCACTTGCCCTCCGAGAAGATCAGCGTGGGGCTGATGGCATAGGTACCGAGGATGCGGGTGTCGGAAGGGTGTAGCTTTTTTTTCGCCTCGCCGTAGTAATACACCGCGTCCCGATCCTTGGCCCAACCGTGCCCGCAAGACTCGAAACTGGCCACCTGGGCCTTACGGATCGGCTCCGGGGGATGATAGAAGACCCGGTGGCAGAACACCGTTTTGCCGTCGCTGAGATAGGGGCCGCCGAGTGAGCGGAAGTGCTCAACCGGTTCATGGGAAAACCGTTCGGGTACCTGCGTCTCGGCGTTATGAAACGGGATCAGATAAAGGCCATGGGCGTCGCCGCATAGGTGCGTGTCGAGCAATTGGAAGCTTGCAGCGTCCAGCCCGTTGATAACGCGGCCGTGGAAGTACACCTCGCGGCCTACTTCGAAACCGAGGCCGATGGCTTGTAACGGCGGCGTTTCTGTTTGCGTTTCTGCAGCGTCAGGCGGTACTTGCAAACGGTGCCACCAGTACTCCTGCAGGTGCGGATGAGCCTCGAAGTAGGGCGCCCACGCCTGTTGCATGGCCGCATCGATGATTCCGCCAGAGCCCAGCGGCCCCTTCCTGTCGCCCGCGAGCACAGGTGAGAAGTCCAGGTCATCGCCACAGAGCTGGGTCACGACGAAGCTTTCCACATCGACATCCAGGCGTTTTTGGCGTTTGTAGACGTGTCGATGATCGCGGTAATAATCGAACCCCAAGTGGCGGAAACTCGGGCCATGGGCATCACGCAAACGCGTCCCGGCGGCGTAGACGTACAGGTCATCCACGGCGAAATACTCATCCTCGCTTTCGCTGCTGCCAACCACGCGACCGCACTCGTCGAATGCCGGGTGGCAGTTCTTCAGCAGCCGAAAATCGCCGACGTAGCGCAGGGTCTTGCCGGTCAGGTAATAGGCGCGTTGCCGGTCCTTGGCGTAGCGTTCGTTAAGCACGGTGAAGGTCGCCAGGTCGGCATTGTCGATGCGATAGAAATACTCATAGGCAATGCTCGAACCTTGCTGCGCCTGCACGATGATCGATTGCCCATCGGTTCCCCAGCGTTCGGCGAGCATCCGGAAGTCGTCCGGATTGCTGATCGGCAACGGGGTGCCGTCCTTCTGATGCAGGGGTTTGAATCCCTTGTAGACCTGGCCGTCGATCACTCGATAGGAAGGGTGGTTGCAATAACGCACCCGCGCCGTCGCGCTGGCGATGAATTTGCCTTGAAGAAATATATTCACCCCGTCGCTGAACAGGGCAGAGGCTGCAGTCACCGGGGCTGGCGACGATGCCACCAGGGCCAGGCTGTCGGGCTTTGCCTGGAGGATTTCGGTGATTGCGTATTCGCCGAACCAATAGGTGCCAGACGCATCGCGCCAATACTGGTGGCCAAGGTTTTCCAGGGCCTTGTCGAACCGAAACGCCAGGACCTGGAGCGCGTGATAGCCGTAGCGCTGTTGGTAGGCGGGAAGCAGGTAATAGTCGCGCAAGGCGTCACGCAAAACCCAGGGGTTGCGTCGATGTCGCCAGACCGGCTGGCCGGCAACCAGAGGCGAGGGCGGATAGCGCCCGTCACTGGCAGCTTTCGCTATCGCGTCGGGGTGTGCGCCTTCAGGGTCGAGCAGGATGTACACGTCTGGCACTTGTCCGTCGCCCAGTAGCACGCCCTCCAGGAAGGCGAAACCTTGATGCCATTCGAGATCAAGCGGCTCCCACTCAGCAAGATCTGCCTCTATGTCTGTCATGTGATTGCGACCTGAGTGACGGGTTGTGGGCCAATGATCACGGTTTTACATGCCAGAAGCACACCGTTCAGCTATGAATCGGCAGGCTCACCCCGAAAAGTACGAAAAAGCCGCCGCAGACTTTATTGAATCGACGCCCGGTTCGGGCCAGCCAGGGTCTGACCCGGTGCGCTGCGCTGGCTACACCGAACTCAACGATAAACTCGACGACCGCGTAAGTCAGCGCGATGGCCAACGTCTGCGCGATGATGTTCCGGTGCGGATCCAGAAACGGCGGAATGAATGCGGTAAACAGCAGCAGCGCCTTGGGATTGGAAATGGCCGATACCAACCCTTGGCGGAACAGCGACCAACCACTGAAGCTGTCTGTAGCGGGCGCCTCGAGACTGACGGGAGGCGATCGCCACAGATTGAAGCCCAGCCAGATCAGATAGAGCCCGCCGATGATTTTCAACGCCGTGAACCAGGTAACTGAAGCCTGGATCAGCGCACCCAGGCCCAGGGCGCAAAGCGTCAGCACGAGGGCAAAGCCGAGGACGCCGCCGGTGATGGTGAACAGCGTTTTGCGGCTGCCGTGAATGGCGCCGTGGGTCAGCGCCAACAAGGCATTCGGACCTGGCACTACCGCTATGCCGCAGCAAGTCACCAGATAGAGCAACCAGGTATCAAACGGCATGATCCGATCCAGATGGGTTGATTCTGACTTGCATCCTGCGGGGGAACAGTGCTCATGGAAAGCGCATAATTCACGTCGTAGCCATTCGATTAACGAATAGAGGATAACCACGATGCCTGCCAGCGATTTGCAGACCGATTGGCTCAAGTGTTTCGTGGCAGTGGTGGACGCGGGTTCGCTGTCGGGGGCCGCTCACGAGGTCAACAGATCCCAGTCCGCCGTCAGCATGCAGATGAAAAAGCTCGAGGCCGCGCTGGGGCGGCAGTTATTGAGCCGTGGCCCGCGACATCTTCACCTGACCGCTGATGGCCAGACGCTACTGGGCTATGCCCGGCGTATTCTGGCGCTGCATGCGGAAACCCAGGCGGCTTTTCATGGCGAAGAGTTGACCGGACGAATCCGTCTGGGTGTCGCCGAGGACTACGCGGCGAAGTACCTCACACCCGTTCTGAAGCTTTTTTCGCCGCGCTACGCGGGTGTGGAAATCGAACTGAATTGTGAACAGTCGACCGCGCTGATCCCGCGTGTACGCAGCGGCGATCTTGATCTGGCGCTGGTGTCGAGGGACTCGCCTCAGAGCGGTACCTTCCTGTTCAAGGAGCCCATGGTCTGGGTGGGCTCACCCCAGTTCGAACTGTGGAGGCGCGACCCGGTGCCTATCGCCGTCTACGAAAGCGAAAGCCTAGCCCGGCGTTACGCAGTGGATTCGCTGACCCAGCAGGGGCGCCGATTCAAAGTGGTGTACAACAGCTCCAGTCTGGCGGGACAGGTCGCCGCCGTTGAGGGTGGCCTTGCGATTGCCGCGATCACGCAGTGCACGGTGCAGCCATCGCTTCACGTCCTGAGTAGCGAGCACGGCTTGGGAAACATCGAATCCATGGAGGTTTCGATACTCCGTAGCCGAGCTTCTCGCGGGTCCAAGGCGGTCAACAGCCTTCATGCTTTTATCATCAGAGCGCTCAGAGCCCAGGTGTAGTCATGGGGGGCGAGGTTGATCGCAAAAAAGCTTAGACTCAGAACCCTTTCATCAGGGCGAGAACAGCATGGTCATCGACAGGAAAATCAACGCAGCGGCCGTGCGGCTGCATTCGCTGGATCCCCTTGATTCGGCCCTTGAGCTCCTGCATTTCGGCTTTCGTGGCCTGACCGCGGCGGCCGATACTTTTCTGGAAACCCAGGGGCTGTCGCGGGTGCACCATCGCATCCTGTATGTCATTGCCCGTGCCGACGAGGTCAGCGTTGGCGATCTGGCGACCACGCTGGGCATCAGCAAGCAGGCGGTGCACCGCCCCTTGAGCCATATGTTTGAGCGTCAACTGGTGGGTTATACGCGCCAGCCGGAACGCCATCGTTTCAAACTGCTGGCCCTCACCGAACAAGGCCAGGCGCTGGAGCACCAGGCTTCCGAACTGGAGCGCCAGACGTTGCGCCAGGCATTTGCCCAGACCGACACCGTAGGCCAGGAGGCCTGGACAAAAGTCATGCAGGCCTTGGCCGAGCGCCTCAACTGACTTCTCAGGTGATGCGGTCGCGCACCATGATGCATTTGGCCAGCGGCTGGACCAGGGCTTCGGTGGCCTCCTCGCACGACACCACGGTCGGGCTCACCAGCAGCGGATCGCAGCGCCCGCTGCCAACCAGCTCGAATACCTTCGGGATATGCGGGCGGACATTGCAGACCCCTACTGACAGCGTTACATCGCGCAAATACATGCCGAACAAGGGAATCTTCGGGTCCTCAAAGATGATGCCAATGCATGAACAATGCCCGCCAGGTGCGAGGGCCAGCAAGCCCCGGTGCAACGCCTGCGGGTCGCGTGTAGCGGACAGTACCACGTCGTAACGCTCATCCAGTTCCTGGCCGGGTTCGACATTGGCGCCGCTGCGTTGGGCCAGGTCGAGTCGGTAGGGATTGTCGTCCAGATAATCGACGCTTGCCGCGCCTGCGGCCACCGCCATCTGCACCGCCAGCACCCCCAGGCTTTCCGTACCACCGACCACCAGCACGCGGGCATCCGGGCGAGAGGCGAGCGGTCGGCTGGCGGCGACCCAGGCGTCGGTCAGATTGTCGCTGGCGCTGGCCACTGCCAACGGATTCAGGCCGGGTGGCAGCGGCACCAGCATCGCATCGGCGAATGGCACCAGGACCACTTCGGAAAACAGTCCGCCCCAGTGGCCGCCAGCGGGTACGCCGAAGGCCGCATGTCGAGCCACGGCGGTGCAAGCGGTGGCTCGGCCAGCGAGGCACTGGCGACACTCGCCGCAGGCGATTTTCCAAGGCACCGACACCAGATCGCCGCGGCGCACCCCAGTGACCTCTTCGCCCACCTCCAGGACTTCGGCCACGCATTCATGGCCCAAGGCAAAGGGCGGCTTGAATGGAGTAAGGCCGGCAATCAAGCGCCGGTCAAGATCGCAGGAGGCCGAAGCGATGGGCCGCACCAATGCGCTGCGCGGGCTGGCCAGTGTCGGTGACGGCACGTTCACCCATACCAGCTGGCCGGGGCTTTGAACGACAAGCTCTTTCACAGTGATGCTCCTTCGCAAGGTCTTGTCGCTAAGCTATAGGGCGCGCACTTGTTACGTCAACAATGTTGATTTGACAAAAGCCACGCCATTCTGGCCAGCCACGAACCGTCCAGCACCGGAACATTTTCGCTGTGAAGCGTCAGGCTTTGTAGCGCTCGGCAACCGCCGATTGCTTGATTTCCGCCAGCAGTCCCTGCCGCGCCGCCTGCAACGCATCCCAGCGCGCGCCGTCCTGCAACGGTGGAATGGTCACGCCTTCGCGGCGATCGAAGCCGACCAGTGCGGCATCCACCAGGTCGCTCACTTCCATGATTTCACTCAGCGTATTGATGTCGATGCCGGCGCGTTCCCAGATTTCGGTACGGGTGGCTGCCGGCAGCACCGCTTGGACATAGACGCCTTTGGGTGAAAGCTCGAGGCTGAGCCCTTGGGAGAGGAACAGCACGAAGGCCTTGGTTGCGCCGTAGACCGACATGCCGAATTCCGGTGCCAGGCCGACCACCGAGCCGATGTTGATGATTGCGCCTTCGCCAGCGTTTGCCAGGCGCGGGGCGATGGCGCTGGCGAGTCGAACCAGCGCGGTAGTGTTGAGCGCAACGAGGTGCGCAACGCTGTCGGTGGTCTGTTCGATGAAACTGCCGGACTGGGCGGCGCCGGCGTTGTTGATCAGGATGCCGATGCTGTCATCATCGCGCAGGCGGACCTCGACCTTGTGCAGATCACCGGTTTGGGTGAGGTCGGCCTGGAGCACATCGACGCTGACGTTGTGCTCGTTGCGCAGTTCGCTTGCCAGCGCTTCCAGCCGTGCGTTGTCACGGGCTACCAGCACCAGATCGTGGCCGCGTTGGGCGAAGCGCTTGGCATAGACCGCGCCGATGCCGGTGGAGGCGCCAGTGATGAGGACGGTTTTGCGAGTGGTCATGGTGTCGGTCTCTTGAGAGGGTTGGAATGTGCGATCACGTCAAACTACGGGTGCTGGCTCGGTAACCGTCGGGTAGTCAGTTTCGTACCGCTTGTTTCTAGGATGATGACCGAAATCTAAACTGTCAACGAATTTGATTATGCTCGGCATCTATGTATGATGAGGGCTTGATTCGAGCGGCCACGAGGCATACGCATATGAGAGTGACCAAGGCCCAGGCACAGGCAAACCGCGAGCACATCGTCGAGACGGCGTCGGTGTTGTTTCGCGAGCGCGGTTTTGACGGAATAGGCGTGGCGGACCTGATGGCCGCTGCGGGTTTTACCCATGGCGGCTTCTACAAACACTTCGGGTCGAAGGCCGACCTGATGGCTGAGGCTTCCGCGAACAGCCTTTCGCAGTCGCTGGCCAGCGCTGGCGAGCTGGATGTAGCTGGATTTTTTGCGATGTATCTATCCAGGGAACACCGCGACGCGCGGGGTCACGGTTGCACGATGGCGGCGTTGTGCGGGGATGCGGCGCGTCAGTCAGACGAGTTGAAAGCGACTTTCGCCAGCGGCGTGGAAAGCACCCTGGCTTCGCTTGAGGAAAAACTCGCGACGCAAGAGGAAGGGGGAAGGGCGAAGATGCTTGGCCTGCTCGCCCAGGCTATCGGCGCGATCATGCTCTCGCGCGCGTGCCCGGACGATGCTCCGTTGGCTGGCGAAATACTTGAGGTCTGCCGAGCACAGATCCTGGCGTCCCTGCCAGCATCGGAGCCATGAAAAACCAGCGGTAGCGCAGCACGTGCTACCGCAGTCTGGATCAGAAAATGAACTTGAACAGGGCAATGACCACGATCAGGCCGATCAGGAAAATGATCCCAACGGTACCACCAAGAAATTTCAACATGAGGACGCTCTCTTCAGATGGGCTTAGTGTTCTAGACCCCTGGCGAGCGCGCGCGGTTCGTTAAATTTTCGAATGATTGGCCGCAGGCTTTCAGTGAACCGCCAGTGACCTCGGGACGGAAACGTATTCGAACTTCGAAACGGTCTTGATCCAGTACCGCCGATACTCGGTCTTGTCCGGCGCCAGCGGTTTATGGCTTGACCAACGGTTTTCCGCCTTCAGGCTGGCGCGATACGCCTCCCATTCCTTTTGCTCGGCCACTTCCCGGGCTTTGTTTCTATCATCGAACCAACCGAGGACGTACGCATCGCTCTGGTCGGTGCCGCTCGCTATCAGCAGATATATGTCTGTCATTACCGGTTCCCGCCGCAATCCAGCCACCCAGTCGCTGGGCTCTTGTGAGGGTTATCGGCCGCGGCTCCGGTTTTTGAAGCTGCTTGATAAGCGGTCGAGGGTTTGCTGCGCCACTGCTCAATCGTCCTCGGTCTGCGCAAGGTAAGCCATCAACCATTCGCGGAAGCGATTGACACTTTGCCGGTTCGGCACCTGTCCCAAGGGTTCCAGCAGGCAAAATTGCGCATCGGTGCGCAAGAGGCTGGAGGTCGGGCGAACAAGGTGGCCGGTCTGCAAATGGTCACCGAGCAACCTCGACCAGGCCAGCGCAACGCCTTGGCCCGCCAGTGCGGACTGGATCAGCATCGAGTAGCTGTTGATGTTGATCCGCCGACGAGGCTCCGGCGCCTGGTGGCCCAGGCGTCGGAACCATTGCTTCCAGCCGATCCAGTCCCGATGCTGGTCCTCAAGCCATAACCAGGTGCAGGCGCCGAGCTGTTCGAGCTTGCCGGCCTCGGGATGCTGCGCCAGGTACGCCGGGCTGCATACCGGGAAAATCTCTTCGCTGAACAGCGTGGTGACCTTCATATTGTTGGGCGGCTTGCTGCAGTAATACAGCGCCAGATCGCAATCGAGTCGGGAAAAGTCCTCGACCTGGTCGGTGGCGATGATGCGCAGGTCGATTTCTTCGTGCTGGCGCTGAAACTCCGAAACAAGCGGGAGCAGCCACAGGGATGCCATCGCCGTACTGGTGACCACGGTGACTTGCTGCGCGCCTTGCCAATGCCGAACGCCAGCCGTGGCGCGGGCGATCTGCTGCAACGTATCGCGAATGCTTTCGTGGTACTGGCTGCCTGTCGCAGTGAGGTTGATCTCACGGGTCGTACGGATGAACAGCGCCGTGCCCAGGTAATCTTCGAGCAGGCGTATCTGGCGGCTGATGGCGCCCTGGGTGACGTTCAGTTCACGAGCCGCCACGGTGAAACTCCGGTGGCGAGCAGCGGCCTCGAACGCCACCAGGCTGTTGAGCGGCGGCAACGGTTGCAGTTTCATCGGGCTGGGTCACTGTCTTGTTTGGGGGCAGGCGCAGGGTGATTGTGCAGAAGCCTACGCGCAGTGACTAGCGGATCAGGCGTGACGGCTAGAGATCGATGATCAGATTGGAGGTCGGCTTGCTGCAGCAGAGCAAGCGCAGGCCTTTGTCGATCTCCCGTTGGCGGATGCCGCCGTTGTGGTTCATGTCCACCGTTCCCTCCAGTAGGGCGGTCTTGCAGGTGCCACAAATGCCCTGGCTGCATGAGGAGGGCACGATCGCCCCGGCTTTTTTTGCCGCGCTCAGCACGGTCTGGTTGCCGGGCATGCTGAAGGTCTTGCCCGAGCGCGACAGGGTGACGGTGAACAGCTGTTGCTGGTCGAGTGAAGGGGCCTGCTCAATCAACGGTTCGTCATTCAGCACCGCGATATCGAAGCTCTCCTGGTGATAGTGGCGAAAATCGAACGCCGCTTCCCTGAGCAGCGCCTTGACCGCTTCCATGTAGCCCTGAGGCCCACAAGTGAAGACTTCCCGCTCGTGGTAGTCCGGCACTTGCTGGCTCAACAGAGGCAGATCGAGCCGACCGAGCGGCTGCTGCCACTGGCTGGCAGCGCCAAGCCCTTCGCAAATACCGATGACCCGCAGGCCGGGCATATCGGCCTGCATTCGCGTCAGTTCGTCATGGAAAATGATATCCGCCGGCGTACGGGCGCTGTGCAGGAACACGATGTCGAGATTGGCCGCCATGTCGCAGGCAGCGCGGGTCATCGACATCAAGGGCGTCACGCCGGAACCGGCCGACAGGTACAGCAGTTTTGTCGCCGGATGACCCACCGGTGTGAAACTGCCCGCCGGGCCGGATGCCCTGAGGTTGTCTCCCGGTTCGAGATGGTCATGCAGCCAGTTCGAGACCACGCCACCCGGCACGCGCTTGACCGTAATCGAAAAGGTGAACGGGCGCGTGGGTGAGGACGACAGCGTGTAGCAGCGCGCGATGGTTTGCCCACCGATGACCGGCGACAGCGTGAGGAATTGCCCCGGCTCGAAGCTCAACGCAGTGAAGTCCGCGCACTGGAAGACGAACGTCTTTACGTCATGGGTTTCCTCGCGCACGGCGCAACATGACAAGGTTTTCTGCTCGCCGCTGTGCCATTGCGAGCCATAGGCGGCCCAGGTCGTCGGGTCGGTAAAACGTTGGAGGCGCGTCAGCTTTTCGTAAGTCGTCATGTCCATCCCTCACACGCCATGGGCGGCCAGACGCGCCGCGTACCAGCGAGAAAACTGGTCGACATAGGTTTCGGTAAACGCCGAGAACGGTCCGGGCGAGTAGGCTGGGTCCTGGGTGCCGCTGTGGGTGATGCCGACCAGGTTGGCGTCCTGGAGATTGGTCGCCGCCCAGACTTCGGTCAGTCTATCCACTTGGTAGTCCACGCCTTCGATGGCATCGGCGTGCACCAGCCATTTGGTCCGCACCAGGGTTTTATCGGGCGCCAGCGGGATGATGTAGGACACCACCGCGTGGTCGCTCATGATGTGGGTCCATGAGTTGTGGGTCCACAAGTGCAGGTCGCCCAGATCGCGCCGGGTGAGGTCGCCAAACAGCCGGGTGCAGGCGACGCGGGTATCGAGGGTCTGGGATTCACCGTTGCCGGCGATGGCCAGGCGCTGGGTGCGGAACTGAGTCACCGCGTCCTCGCCCAGGTGCTCGACGGCCTCACAGAGGTAGCCTTGGTTTTCCCAGTCTTGCCTGGTATCGGCGTTGCGCTGGTGATATTCCTTGAGTGCCAGGAGCGAGTCCTCGCCCAGTCCGTCGGTGCAGAAGCCGAAGTCTTCCGGCAGGAACGACGCGGTCAATTCGGGGTGAGTGGCGGCGCAGTGATAACACTCGCGATTGTTCTCGATCACCAGTTTCCAATTGCCGTTTTCGATGATTTCCGACTCGTAGGCGATCTTCGAATGGCTGAGATCGTACTGAGCGAAACGCGGGGTCATGACCTGGTCGAGGTACAGGATGTCTTCCGGCGGCTCGTCACTCAGGCAGACGAATACATGGGCACCGACCACGCGGGTGTGGACCGGGATCAGGCTCTTGCACCCCGGGTCGAAATCCTTGCCCATGTGCGCGGCATGTTTCAGGCTGCCGTCCAGGTCGTACGTCCACTGGTGGTAGGGACACACCAGCATGCCCACCGTCGATTTGCCGGCCTGTTTCAAGCGCGCCCCACGGTGACGGCAGACATTGCGGAACGCCTGCACATGCTCGTCATCATCGCGGACCAGGATGATCGAGGATTTGCCGATATCGATCGTCGAAACATCGCCGGGTTCGGCAACGTCGCTGGTGACACCCACCAGAATCCAGTGTTTGGTAAAGAAGACATCGACGTCGGTTGCAAAAATATCCTCGCGGCCGAACAGACCGCCGGGCATGCCATGGCCCGGGGTGCGGTCGGCAAGCAGTTCACGATGGGTTTTCAGGGTTGGGTTCATCGTCGATCTCACTCAAGGCAAATGATCGGTGGTTGGCGGACAAGCAGTGCTGCTGGAAAAACGGATTTCGTCTGTTCAAGCCACCGAAGGCTCTGGTAAGGGCTCGGATAAAACCGGGCGCGACAGGTCATGCCCGAGCAATGCGCGATACAGTTCCGTATCGCCCAGTACGCCGACGACGGTCTGGTCTTTATCGAGCACGATCAATGGATGTCCTGTTTCGTAGCGGATACGCAGCGCCTCGCGCATGCCGGTATCCATCGGCACCGAGGTGACCAGGCGGCGCAACGGCGCGCTGGCCTCGCTGCGCTTCCAGTGCTGCAGCGGCTGGGGCGCGGCGCCGCGGCGTACGCTGGCCAATCCTCTCGATGCGTTCAGCGCAACCCAGAGGTTCTGCACCGTATCCAGGCAATATTCGCCCTGGGCGGATATGCACTGGTCCAACGGGGTCATCAGGCTTCCCGCACAGAGCACATTCAATGGGTTGGTGTGGGCGACGAAGTTGCGCACGTAGTCGTCGGCCGGCTTCAGCACGATCTCCTCGGGTTTGCTGTACTGGATGATCTTGCCGTCTTTCATGATGGCGATCCGTGTTCCCAGCTTGAGGGCTTCGTCCAGGTCATGGCTGACGAAGACGATGGTCTTGTGCAACTTGCGCTGCAGGTCGAGCAGTTCGTCCTGCAGCCCTTGGCGAATCAGCGGATCGAGGGCCGAGAAAGGTTCGTCCATCAGCAGGATATCGGCGTCCATCGCCAGGGCACGGGCCAGGCCGACCCGCTGCTGCATGCCGCCGGACAATTCGTCGGGCTTCTTGTTGCGCCATTGGGTCAAGCCCACCAGTTCGAGCTTTTCGTCGACCAGCTTGCGTCGCTCCCTCTCGGGGCGGCGTTGCATTTCGAGGCCGAAACCGATGTTCTCGCGCACGGTCAGCCAGGGCATCAGGGCGAATTTCTGGAAGACCATGGCGATGCGTCGGGTGCGCATCATTTTCAGCTCGGCCGGCGTGCAGGCGGCGATGTCGATCTGTCGGCCCTCGTGCTCGACGAACAACTTGCCGCGACTCACCGTGTTCAAGCCATTGATGCAGCGCAACAGGCTCGATTTGCCGGAGCCGGACAGGCCCATCAGCACGCAGATTTCACCTTTGTTGATGTCGAGATTGGCCTTCTCCACGCCGACGATCAGGCCGGTTTGTTGCAGAATCTCCGGGCGCGAAAATCCCTGGTCGAGCAGCTCCAGCGCCGGCTTCGGGCGCTTGGCGAAGATGACGTCGACGTCTTCGAAACGAATGATGCTCATGCGTCACCTCTTTTCACGGTTTCGCGCGGGTAATCCCGGCGGCGATGCTCGGCATCGCATGGGGCAGCTCGATGCGTGCCAGCAGCTGGCGACGCGAGCAGCCGAAGGCTTTGCCGGCGTCCATCAGTTCTTGAGGCACATCGCGCACGCCCAGGTAGGTCAGGCGGATTGGCGCGGCAATGGCGAAGACCACCGTGGAAATCAATCCCGGAACCACGCCGAGGCCGAACAGCGTCAAGGTCGGGATCAGGTAGACGAAAGTCGGGACGGTCTGCATCAGGTCGAGCACCGGTCGCAGGGTTGCGTAGAACCAGGGACGATGCGCCGCGACGATGCCCAGCGGCACGCCGATGATGACGCACACCAGCGTGGCGAATGTCACCTGGGCCAGGGTCTCCATGGTTTCCTGCCAGTAGCCCAGGTTGAAGATCAACAGGAACGACAGGGCGACGAAAAGCGTCAGGCTTACCTTGCGTTGAATGTAATAAGCGCAGAGGGCCAGCAGCCCGATCAGGGCCAGCGGGTTGAACCAGAGCAGGGCGCTGGTAAAGACCGAAATGACTTCGGAAAGCGAAAGCGAAATGGCGTCGAAGACATCGGCGCCATGTTGGGTCAGCCATTCGACGTATCGGGCGATGTACTCACCCAGCGGGAGTTTTTCTTGTGCGGTCCACATAAGGCGGCTCGTTTTTGTTCTGGTTTGCCTGGAGCAGATACTCATCCGGGCGTGCGGTGCTGACAAACCATTTAAAGTCAGCGGCTCATGAGCTTTTGTCATCAATCTTGCCTGGCTGCGGGCGCACAACCCGCGCTGCGTTGAGCAACTGTACTCAGGTGTACATTGAGCGGGCATCCGAGTACATTCGCGTTACGTATGTTCAACAAGGTGGATGCAAGATGCCCCAGGTAGGGAAGGCGCGCGGCAAGGCCCAGGACGCCGGCTGGCGAGGGTCGCCCGAAGGCTGGCTGGAAGCAGCCTACGAGGCCTTGAAGGAGTCCGGCATCGACGCGGTCAGGGTCATGCCGCTGGCCAAGCGTTTGGGCTTGTCACGCACCAGCTTCTATTGGTTCTTCGAGGATCGTGAGCAGTTGTTGGCGGCTTTGCTGTCGCGCTGGCGCGAGACCAACACCGGTGGCTTGATCCGGCAAAGCGAGAGCTACGCCGAGAGCATTTCCGAGGCGATCCTGAATGTCTTCGAATGCTGGCTCAATCCGCAATTGTTCGATTCGCAATTCGAATTCGCCGTGCGCAGCTGGGCGCTCCAGTCCGCTGAAGTGGCCCAGGAAGTCGCCATCGTCGACGAGCAGCGAATGGGTGCCCTGGCGAGCATGTTCAAGCGCTTTGGTTATGACAGCCAGGGCGCCGACGCACGGGCCCGGACGATCTACCTGACCCAGATCGGCTACATCACCATGAACACCAGCGAGCTGATCACCGTGCGTTTCCAGCGCATCCCGCATTACGTGAGCATTTTCACCGGCAAAGTACCCAAGCAGCGCGAGCTGGATCGTTTCTACGGCAAATTCGGCTACGCCGAAAAAGAGCCGGGGATCTTTGTTCCGTTGGCGGAAACCTTTGAAGAGACGGCTGGAAAATGAGCGCGCCGACGCTGGGCATCATTGGCGGAACGGGCTGGCTGGGCGGGGCGATTGCCAAGGCTGTGTTGGCGCAGGCGCTGTTGCCGGCAGGTAACCTGGTTATTTCCAATCGCTCGGGTGTCCATCCTTTGGCGCAACAAGGCGTTTATCTCGTCACGGACAACCAGGCGCTGGTGGACCGCAGCGACGTGATCATCATCGCGGTGCGCCCCGAGCAGTTCGCCGGCCTCAGCCTCAACGCGTCTGGCAAGACAGTCATTTCATTGATGGCCGGGATCACCGCGCAGGCCATTGCCGCCCGGACTTCGGCTTTGACGGTGCTGCGGGCGATGCCCAACGCGGCGGTGGAGATCGGGCAGTCGTTTACGCCTTGGTATTGCGCGGGTGTGGTGGATGCGCAGATCAAAGGCCTGGTTCAACGCTTGTTCGAATGCGTGGGCACGGCTGCCGAGGTCGAGGAGGAAGATTTCATCGATTACCTCTCCGCGCTTTCCGGCACCGGCCCGGCCTTTCCCGCCTTGCTCATGACAGCCCTGGCGAATCAGGCGATGAATGCCGGAATCCCCGCCGAAATTGCGCAGCTTGCCGCAAAAAATGTCGTGGTCAACAGCAGCCAGTTACTGGCCAGCCATGACGCCCGGCAGATGATCGAAGCCCTGGTCGCCTACCGCGGCGTGACCGCCGCCGCGCTGCAGGTACTGACCGACGGGCATTTCGAGGAGCAGGTGGGGAAGGCATTGCAAGCCGGTGCCGCGGTCGCCCGCCAGGGCCTGCAAGCCTGATTCACTGATCAGACCTGTGGGAGCGAGCCTGCTCGCGATGGCGTCAGCCAGCCCAACATCCCTGTCACTGAACCACCGCCATCGCGAGCAAGCTCGCTCCCACATTTGGATCTTTATCAATCACTAGATTGCTGTACAACAAAGAACCCTGTGGGAGCGAGCTGCTCGCGATGGCGTCAGTCAGTCCAACATCCTTGTCACTGAACCACCGTCTTG
>NZ_JBHFJB010000083.1:75547-80198 GCF_057334555.1 Pseudomonas sp. AGC41 | reverse complement strand
GTTTTCCTGGGGCATGCCGATGGCGTTCACCGCCGAAACCGGCCAGCTGCCGGCCGCCGCCTGGTTGCTGTACATCGCCAACCTGCTGTGGACGGTGGGCTACGACACTTACTACGCGATGACCGACCGGGACGACGACCTGAAGATTGGCGTGAAATCCACGGCGATCCTGTTTGGCGATGCCGATCGGGCGATCATCCTGACGCTGCAAGGCCTGGCGTTGGGCTGCCTGCTGCTGGCCGGGACTCAGTTCAAGCTGGGGGGCTGGTTCCAGCTCGGTCTCGTAGCCGCCGCCGCGTGTTTTGCCTGGGAGTTCTGGTACACCCGCGGCAAGGACCGGATGCGCTGTTTCAAGGCGTTCCTGCACAATCACTGGGCCGGGTTGGCGATTTTTGTGGGGATTGTGCTGGACTATGCCCTACGGTGACATCCGGGCCTGTGGGAGCTAGCCTGCTCGCGAAAGCGGTGAGTCAGTCAGCAACTTGAGGGCTGTACAGACGCCTTCGCGAGCAGGCTCGCTCCCACATGGATCAGCTGCTACTTGGCCTTGGCGACTTTCCAGGCACCGTCCATTTTGCCGTCTCCGGTCATATCACCGGCCTCCTTGTCCATCACGAAGGTGTACAGCGGCATGCCCTGGTAGGCCCACTGCATCGAGCCGTCATCACGCTTGATCACGGTCCAGTCACCCATGGATTTGTCACCCGCCTCGGCCATCAGCGGTGGCCAATTCGCCGCGCATTTGTCATTGCACGCGGACTTGTCGGCCGAGTCTTTGGCAAAGGTGTAAAGGGTCATACCCTTGTGGTCAGTGAACATGCCGTCCTTCTCCATCGCAGGATCGGCAGCCATCGCAAAACCAGGCAGAGTCAGGGCGGCAGACAGCAGCAGGGCTTTAAAAGAAATAGTCATTTGCGTCATGGAAACCTTCCTTTGCAGTTGTCAGGATTCGGACCCAAAAGCCTAGCCCAGGATCGCCTCTGCTGCCGTCCGGGGAAATAACTGTCACACGACTGCAATAATTCCGTTATCTAATGCGGCGCAAGACAGTTAAATGACAAGAGGATTACCCCATGGTTGGCAGGAGCATTCTGATCGTCGACGACGAGGCGCCCATCCGCGAGATGATCGCCGTTGCGTTGGAGATGGCCGGCTATGACTGCATGGAAGCAGAGAATTCTCAACAGGCCCACGCCATCATCGTTGATCGCAAGCCCGACCTGATCCTGCTCGACTGGATGCTGCCTGGCACTTCCGGTATCGAGCTGGCGCGGCGTCTCAAGCGCGATGAGCTGACGGGTGATATCCCGATCATCATGCTCACCGCCAAGGGCGAAGAAGACAACAAGATCCAGGGCCTGGAAGTCGGCGCCGACGACTACATCACCAAGCCGTTTTCCCCTCGGGAGCTGGTGGCGCGCCTCAAGGCCGTGCTGCGTCGTGCCGGGCCGACCGATGGCGAAGCGCCGATCGAGGTTGGCGGCCTGCTGCTGGACCCGATCAGCCACCGCGTGACCATCGACGGCAAGCCCGCCGAGATGGGCCCGACCGAATATCGCCTGCTGCAGTTCTTCATGACTCACCAGGAGCGCGCCTACACCCGTGGGCAACTGCTGGATCAGGTCTGGGGCGGCAACGTGTACGTCGAAGAGCGCACCGTGGATGTGCACATCCGACGCCTGCGCAAAGCCCTCGGCGACGCCTACGAGAATCTGGTACAAACCGTGCGCGGCACCGGTTATCGTTTTTCGACAAAGGCCTGACCCGAGCCCTTACCGCCCGACAAGCTGACAAGGACGCGCGCTCACGTGAATCAAAACTGGCATGGCACCCTGATCCGCCACATGTTGTTGCTGGTGACCGGTTGCCTGTTGATCGGCCTGATCACCGGCTACTACGGCTGGAGCCTGGCCGTGGGCCTGGCGCTGTACCTGGCCTGGACCCTCAAGCAATTGCTGCGTCTGCACGAGTGGCTGCGCCTGCACCAACCCGACGAGGCCCCGCCCGACGGCTATGGCCTGTGGGGTGAGGTGTTCGACAGCATCTATCACCTGCAACGGCGCGACCAGCGCGTTCGCGGCCGCCTGCAGGCGGTGATCGACCGCGTACAGGAATCCACCGCCGCGCTGAAAGACGCGGTGATCATGCTCGACAGCGACGGAAACCTGGAATGGTGGAACCGCGCAGCAGAAACCCTGCTGGGCCTCAAGACGCCACAGGACAGCGGCCAGCCGGTGACCAACCTGGTGCGCCATCCGCGCTTCAAGGAATATTTCGAGCAGGACAATTACGCCGAACCGCTGGAAATCCCGTCGCCTACCAACGATCGGTTGCGCATCCAGCTGTACATCACCCGCTACGGCAACAACGAGCATCTGATGCTGGTGCGCGACGTGACGCGTATCCACCAGCTGGAACAGATGCGCAAGGATTTCATCGCCAACGTATCCCACGAACTGCGTACGCCATTGACGGTGATCTGCGGTTACCTGGAGACCCTGCTCGACAATGTCGAGGAGGTGAATCCGCGCTGGGCCCGTGCCTTGCAGCAGATGCAACAGCAGGGCGGACGCATGCAGACCTTGCTCAACGACCTGCTGCTGCTGGCGAAGCTGGAAGCCACCGACTATCCCTCGGACAACCAGCCGGTACCCATCGAGGAACTGCTGCAAATCATTGCCGAAGATGCGCAGGAATTGTCCGGCCCCAAGCAGCAGTCCATCACGCTTGAAGCCGACCCGACCGTACAACTCAAGGGCAGCGAGGCGGAACTGCGCAGCGCGTTTTCCAACCTGGTGTTCAACGCGGTCAAATACACGCCTGAAAAAGGGCGGATCCATGTTCGCTGGTGGGGCGATGAGCAAGGCGCGCACCTGAGCGTGCGCGATTCCGGCATCGGCATCGACAGCAAGCATCTGCCGCGCCTGACCGAACGCTTCTATCGCGTCGACTCCAGCCGCAACTCCAATACCGGCGGCACCGGACTTGGGCTGGCAATCGTCAAGCATGTGCTGCTGCGCCATCGTGGGCGCATGGAAATCAGCAGTGTGCCCGGCCATGGCAGTACGTTCACCTGCCATTTCACCCCGGCGCAGGTGGTCCGCGGACGCCCCTCCAACCGCGACGAATGACGCCGGCGGGCGTTCCCCACTAGGCAATCGCCCGGTCAGCCGCTACATTGGCTGACTTGTGCCTGCCTTTTCAGGCACCGATTTCCCCATCATACGAACATACGGAACCTGCAAAACTCCATCATGGACCCTTCCCCTGGCTTGTCCCTCGCTACACTCTTCGCCGAATTCGGCATGATTCTTTTTGCTCTGATCCTGGTCTTGCTCAACGGCTTTTTCGTTGCCGCCGAATTTGCCATGGTCAAGCTGCGCTCGACCCGGGTCGAGGCCATTGCCGAACAGAACGGCTGGCGCGGGCACATCCTGCGCACCGTGCACAGCCAGCTCGACGCCTATCTGTCGGCCTGCCAGTTGGGCATCACCCTCGCCTCCCTGGGGCTGGGCTGGGTCGGCGAGCCGGCATTCGCGCACATTCTCGAGCCGCTGCTGGGCGCGGTCGGCGTTCAGTCGCCGGAAGTGATCAAGGGCGTATCGTTCTTCACCGCGTTCTTCATCATTTCCTACCTGCACATCGTGGTCGGCGAGCTGGCGCCCAAATCGTGGGCGATCCGCAAGCCGGAACTGCTGTCGCTGTGGACGGCCGTGCCGCTGTACCTGTTCTACTGGGCGATGTATCCGGCGATCTACCTGCTCAATGCCAGCGCCAACGCGATCCTGCGTATCGCCGGCCAGGGTGAGCCCGGCCCGCACCATGAACACCATTACAGCCGCGAGGAGTTGAAGCTGATCCTGCACTCCAGCCGTGGCCAGGACCCGAGCGACCAAGGCATGCGCGTGCTGGCCTCCGCCGTGGAAATGGGCGAGCTGGAAGTGGTGGACTGGGCCAACTCCCGGGAAGACCTGGTGACGCTGGAATTCAACGCCCCGCTCAAGGAAATCCTGGCGATGTTCCGTCGCCACAAGTTCAGCCGGTATCCGGTGTACGACAGTGAGCGCCAGGAATTCGTCGGCCTGCTGCACATCAAGGACCTGCTGCTGGAACTGGCGGCCCTGGACCACATCCCCGAATCGTTCAACCTGGCTGAACTGACCCGCCCGCTGGAGCGAGTATCGAGGCACATGCCGTTGTCGCAGTTGCTGGAGCAGTTCCGCAAGGGCGGCTCGCACTTCGCCGTGGTCGAGGAAGCCGACGGCAACATCATCGGCTACCTGACCATGGAAGACGTTCTGGAAGTGCTGGTGGGCGATATCCAGGACGAACACCGCAAGGCCGAGCGCGGCATCCTGGCCTACCAGCCGGGCAAGCTGTTGGTGCGCGGCGATACGCCGCTGTTCAAGGTCGAGCGCCTGCTGGGGATCGACCTGGACCACATCGAGGCGGAAACCCTGGCCGGGTTGGTCTACGAAACCCTGAAACGGGTGCCGGAAGAGGAAGAGGTGCTGGAAGTCGAAGGCCTGCGGATCATCATCAAGAAGATGAAAGGGCCGAAGATCATCCTGGCGAAGGTGTTGATGCTCGATTGAGTATCGACCCGCCCGCAAGTTGAAGGCATAACCCACTGTGGGGGGGGGGGGGGGGG
>NZ_JBHFJB010000083.1:71449-75518 GCF_057334555.1 Pseudomonas sp. AGC41 | reverse complement strand
CCCCCCCCCCCCACGAAAAGCCTTCCTGTCATCTCCGGTGCTACTGCTTGCCCAACGCAAAGTTGGGCAAGTCACCCACCGGCTGGTTGAACTGATAGGGAATCGACACCAACCCCAGCCCGGTGTTGCGCTGTACCACGAAGTGCAGGTGCGGGCCGGAGCTGTTACCGGTGTTGCCTGATAGCGCCAGCGGCGTGCCCACCCCGACCCGTTGCCCCTCCTGGACGCTCACCGAGCCCTTCTGCAGGTGCAGGTAGACTCCCATCGTCCCGTCATCGTGTAGCACGCGCACAAAGTTGCCGGCAGGATCGGTGCCGCGCCCGGTCTGCTCGTTCTCGGTCTTGACCACCACGCCGCCACGCGCCGCGATGATCGGCGTGCCTTCGGGCATGGCGATGTCCATGGCGTAGCGGTTCTTCGGGCCGTAATGGCTATATTGGCCGTTGGCGCCCTGGCTCAACCGGAACGGCCCGCCACGCCAGGGCAACGGATAGCGATAAGCTTGCGCCGTGCCTGCGGGGTCGCCCAGGGAGTATTCGAACCTTGGGGTATAAGCCAGTGGCCTACCGGGCCGGGTGGCCGTCAGCAGCGCCAGGCGCAGGTTGCTGCGCGCCGGCAGCACGCGGCGGATCGGCCGGCTCGGCGCTCCGCTCACATTGCGCAACCCGGCGAAGCTCAGCTCGATTTCCACTGGCGCGTAGAGGTCGTTGCGCACGTACACCGCGTCCGCGCCCTTCTGCTTCCTGATGTCGAGAAACACCTGGCGCTCCAGGCGCTCGACCATGCGATCACGAAATACGAACACCTGGGAGCCTTTGCTGGGGCGGTCACTGTAGGAGACCACGCCGTTGGCGTCGGTGGATTTGTAGATGGTCATGGCCAGGGCCGGGGTAGCAGCCAGGACAAGACCACAGGCGAACAGCAACGGCACGAGCATGGGCAAGAATTCTGTCGAAATGAAGGCCTGCAAAGCAGCCTAGCAGCTGGGATGGACCAGCGTAGTCGACGGATGTTTCAAAATTGGATCAGCGGTCGGGTTGAAGCTGATGGCCCCATCGTCGGATCGCCGCCCCAAGCAAGCTCGCTCCCACAGAGGATCTTCAGTGTTCAATGGATCGAGTGTGGGAGCGAGCCTGCTCGCGAAAGCGGACTGAAGGGCGCCGCAGGATCAGGCGCCCGGTACGAAGTGCTTCTGCGCCGTGCCGCGGGCGATCAGGCGGGAGATGTAGTCGAGTTTCTGCGGGTCTTTGTCGACGAAGCGGAAGGTCAACTGCAGCCATTCGCTGTCAGGGGTTTGCTCATGGGCGACGATGGCGTGCAGGTAGCCGTTCAGACGAGCGGTCTCGGCGTTATCGCCCTGCTCCATGTCCAGCACCGAGCTCTCCAGCACTTGCGGCAGGATGTCGGTGCGCTTGACCAGCAGCAACGCTTCCTTGAGGCTCAGGGCCTTGATCACGCATTGCTGGGTGCCGCTGGACAGGCGCAACTGGCCTTGGCCGCGATTGGCGGTGGGTGCGGACGCGGCAGGTGCCTTGACGGGCGGGCTGTTGAGCAAACCACGTGCCGCCGGAGCGGCAGCCGCAGCGGGTGCAGGCGCGGCAGCGGGCTTGGCGAACGGGTTCGCCGCTGGCGCAGCCGCGGCAACCGGAGCGGCCTTGCCGCCGGTCAGGGCACTGAGCGAATCATTGCCGAACGCCGAATTCATCTTGGTCGGGGCACTGTTCATCAGCGTGTCGAGCTTGCCGACCTTGTTCAAGGCCTGCTTGACCTTGGTCAGCAACTGTTCGTTGGTGAAGGGTTTACTGACGTAGCCGGAAACGCCGGCCTGGATCGCCTGGACCACGTTCTCCTTGTCGCCACGGCTGGTCACCATCACGAAAGGCATGCCCTTGAGATTGTCCTGCTGGCGGCACCAGGTCAGCAATTCCAGGCCGGACATCTCTGGCATTTCCCAGTCGCACAGCACCAGGTCGAACGCTTCACGGGCCAGCACGGCCTGGGCTTTCTTGCCGTTCACCGCGTCTTCGATGCGGATGCCTGGGAAGTAGTTGCGCAGGCACTTCTTCACCAAGTCACGAATGAACGAAGCATCGTCCACGACCAACACACTGACCTTACTCATCCAGATACACCTCTAAAAAATCCCGGCAAGCATACCGCCTTACTGATGGCACTTCGCCAAAAACCTTCAGTCACGCCGGGACTTTTCGTTCGCGGGGTGCTGCTTTTGATTAAAAAAACCGCAAAAAAAAGCCCGACCAGAAGGCCGGGCGCTTTTCTTGGCAATCTTACTTATCGTCAGGTTCACCGGGAACATTAGCGGTTTCGGACGGGGTGCCCTCAACTTCTTCCTTCATCCGCTTGAGCCCCATGTGCCGGACATCGGTGCCACGCACCAGGTAAATCACCAGTTCCGAGATGTTGCGTGCATGATCGCCGATACGCTCCAACGAACGCAGCACCCAGATGATGCTCAACACCCGGGAAATCGAACGCGGGTCTTCCATCATGTAGGTCGCCAGCTCGCGCAGGGCGGTCTTGTATTCGCGATCGATGATCTTGTCGTACTGGGCCACCGACAATGCCAGGTCGGCGTCGAAACGGGCGAAGGCGTCCAGCGCATCGCGGACCATGTTGCGCACCTGGTCGCCGATGTGGCGAACTTCGACGTAGCCGCGCGGCGCTTCACCTTCTTCGCACAACTGGATGGCCCGACGAGCGATCTTGGTGGCTTCGTCGCCGATCCGCTCAAGGTCGATCACCGACTTGGAGATGCTGATGATCAGGCGCAGGTCGGAAGCCGCCGGCTGACGACGGGCCAGGATGCGCAGGCATTCTTCGTCGATGTTGCGTTCCATCTGGTTGATCTGGTCATCGATCTCGCGCACTTGCTGGGCCAGGCCGGAGTCGGCCTCGATCAGCGCGGTCACCGCGTCGTTGACCTGCTTTTCCACCAGCCCGCCCATGGCCAGCAGGTGGCTGCGCACCTCTTCCAGCTCGGCGTTGAACTGCGCGGAAATGTGGTGGGTGAGGCCTTCTTTACTAATCATCTTTGGCGTCCTTGGAGCGTCCGGTAAGGTGCGGCGGACCGCAGCGTAGATTCAATGAGCGACAACGGCTTCCTAGCCGTAACGACCGGTAATGTAGTCCTCGGTCTGCTTCATGGCCGGATTGGTAAACAGGGTATCGGTGTCGCCGAATTCCACCAGCTTGCCCATGTACATGAATGCGGTGTAGTCGGACACCCGCGCCGCCTGCTGCATGTTGTGGGTCACGATGACGATGGTGAACTTGGACTTGAGCTCGTAGATCAGTTCCTCGACTTTCAGCGTCGAGATCGGGTCGAGTGCTGAGCAAGGTTCGTCGAGCAGCAGCACTTCCGGCTCCACGGCGATGGTGCGGGCGATCACCAGACGCTGCTGCTGCCCACCGGACAGGCCCAGCGCCGATTCGTGCAGGCGGTCCTTGACCTCATCCCACAGCGCTGCGCCCTTGAGTGCCCACTCCACGGCTTCATCGAGGACGCGCTTCTTGTTGATGCCCTGGATCCGCAGGCCGTAGACGACGTTCTCGTAGATGGTCTTGGGGAACGGGTTGGGCTTCTGGAACACCATGCCCACGCGACGACGCAGCTCGGCAACATCCTCGCCCTTGCGGTAGATGTTGTTGCCGTAGAGGTTGATTTCGCCTTCGACGCGGCAGCCGTCCACCAGGTCGTTCATGCGGTTGAAGGTGCGCAGCAAGGTCGACTTGCCGCAGCCCGACGGGCCGATGAACGCGGTGACGCGCTGTTTCGGGATGTTCAGGCTGACGTCGTACAGCGCCTGCTTCTGACCGTAGAACAGGTTCAGGCCGGGCACTTCGATGGCGACGGTTTCCTGAGCCAGGTTCAAGCTCTGCTTGTCGCGGCCCAGGGCCGACATGTTGATGCCGTGTGTAGGTGCTTCGTGTTGCATGGGAGGCTCCCTGTGCTAACAAATTCGGTTCGGAACGCCTGTGTGGCGGCCCCATAAAAATTCCAGCGAACACCGATCAGTGTGGGAGCGAGCTTGCTCGCGAAGGGGCCATC
>NZ_JBHFJB010000083.1:66109-71413 GCF_057334555.1 Pseudomonas sp. AGC41 | reverse complement strand
CGCCAAAAGCTTCGCGAGCAGGCTCGCTCCCACAGGGTCCGCGTCAATCAGCTATCCAGTGCTTTGTATTTTTCACGCAGGTGGTTGCGGATCCACACTGCCGACAGGTTCAAGATCGCAATCACCAGCACCAGCAGCAACGCCGTGGCGTAGACCAATGGCCGGGCTGCTTCGACGTTCGGGCTCTGGAAGCCGACGTCATAGATATGGAAGCCCAGGTGCATGATTTTCTGGTCCAAGTGCAGGTACGGGTAGTTGCCATCCAGCGGCAGCGACGGCGCCAGTTTCACCACGCCCACCAGCATCAGCGGCGCTACCTCACCGGCGGCACGGGCCACGGCGAGGATCATGCCGGTCATCATCGCCGGGCTCGCCATCGGCAGGACGATTTTCCACAGCGTCTCGGCCTTGGTCGCACCAAGGGCCAGGGAGCCTTCACGCACGGTCCGCGGAATCCGCGCCAGGCCTTCCTCGGTGGCCACGATCACCACCGGCACAGCCAGCAGCGCCAGGGTCAAGGAAGCCCAGAGCAGGCCCGGCGTGCCGAAGGTCGGTGCCGGCAAAGCCTCGGGGAAGAATAGCCGGTCAACCGAGCCACCCAGCACATAAACGAAGAACCCCAGGCCGAACACGCCGTAGACGATGGCCGGAACGCCCGCGAGGTTGTTCACCGCGATGCGGATCAGGCGGGTCATCGGCCCCTGGCGCGCGTATTCACGCAGGTAGACCGCTGCCAGCACGCCGAACGGCGTGACGATCATCGCCATGATCAGGGTCATCATCACGGTGCCGAAAATCGCCGGGAAGATCCCGCCTTCGGTGTTGGCTTCACGCGGGTCGTCGCTGAGGAATTCCCAGACCTTACTGAAATAGAAACCCATCTTGGTGAAGGTGCCCATGCCGTTTGGCTGGTAGGCGTGCACCACTTTGCCGATCTCGATCTCCACTTCCTTGCCGTTGGCATCGCGGGCCGTCAGGCTGTCGCGGTTGAACTGCGCATGCAGGTCGGTCAGGCGCGCTTCGATGTCCTTGTAGCGGGCGTTGAGTTCGGCGCGTTCGCTTTCCAGGTCAGCCTGGGCGGCGGCGTCGAGCTTGCCGTCCAGTTCCAGCTTGCGGCCGTGCAGGCGGATGCGCTCGAGGCCGGCGTTGATCGCGCCGATGTCGACTTTTTCCAGCGCCTTGAGTTCGTCGGCCAGTTGATTGACCCGCTCGATACGCGCCTGCAACTGCGGCCAGGCGGCTTCGCCCTCGGCGATGACCTTGCCTTGTTCCTTGACGTTGACCAGGTAACCGTAGAAGTTGCCCCACTCACGTCGCTCCAGGGCCATCAGCTCCGCTGGTGTGGTCTGGTTGCTCAGCCAATCGCCGACGATCCAGGTGAAGTCGGTGCCGTTGAGATCCCGGTTGCCAACCTTCACCAACTCGCGGGTCATGAACTCCGGGCCTTCGTCCGGCACCGGCAGGCCAGCGCTTTTCAGGCGCTCGCGAGGCACTTCTTCTTTCTGTACGACTTCGCCGACCACCAGGTGCGCCGGCATGCCCGGTACGTTGTAGCTGGCGTGGATCAGGTCGGCCGGCCAGAAGTGGCCCAGGCCGCGCACGGCAATCACCGCCAACAGGCCAATGGTCATGATGACCGCGATGGACACCGCGCCACCGCTGATCCAGACGCCCGGGGCGCCGCTCTTGAACCATCCTTTCAGGGAGTTCTGTTTCACAGACTTCTACCTTTCTTAAAGCGACGAATATTTCTTGCGCAGACGCTGACGGATCAGCTCGGCGAGGGTGTTCATGACGAAGGTGAACAACAGCAGCACCAAGGCCGACAGGAACAGCACGCGGTAATGGCTGCCGCCGACTTCCGACTCAGGCATCTCCACCGCGACGTTGGCCGCCAGGGTGCGCAGGCCTTCGAACAGGTTCATTTCCATGACTGGGGTGTTGCCGGTGGCCATCAGCACGATCATCGTCTCACCCACCGCCCGGCCCATGCCGATCATCAGCGCCGAGAAGATGCCCGGGCTGGCGGTGAGGATGACCACGCGGGTCATGGTCTGCCATGGGGTAGCGCCCAGGGCCAGCGAGCCCAGGGTCAGGCCGCGAGGCACGCTGAACACGGCGTCTTCGGCAATGGAATAGATGTTCGGGATCACGGCGAAGCCCATCGCCAGACCGACCACCAGAGCGTTGCGCTGGTCGTAGGTGATGCCGAGGTCATGGGAGATCCACATGCGCATGTCGCCGCCAAAGAACCAGGCTTCCATGTATGGGCTCATGTACAGCGAGAGCCAGCCGACGAACAGGATCACCGGGATCAGCAAGGCGCTTTCCCAGCCGTCCGGCACTCGCAGGCGAATGGATTCCGGCAGGCGGCTGAAAGCGAAACCGGCGACCAGGATGCCGATCGGCAGCAACATCAGCAGGCTGAAGATGCCCGGCAGATGCCCTTCGACGTACGGCGCCAGGAACAGACCGGCAAAGAAACCGAGGATCACCGTCGGCATCGCCTCCATCAGCTCGATCACCGGCTTGACCTTGCGGCGCATGCCCGGGGCCATGAAGTAGGCGGTGTAGATCGCTGCGGCAACCGCCAGCGGCGCGGCCAGAAGCATGGCGTAGAACGCCGCTTTCAGGGTGCCGAAGGTCAGCGGTGACAGGCTCAGCTTGGGTTCGAAGTCGGTGTTGGCGGCGGTCGATTGCCAGACGTACTTGGGCTCATCGTAGTTTTCGTACCAGACCTTGCTCCACAAGGCGCTCCACGAGACTTCCGGGTGTGGGTTTTCCAGCACCAGCGGTTGCAGCTTGCCGCCCTGCTCCACGATCAGGCGGTTGGCCCGTGGCGACATGCCGAACAGGCCTTGGCCATCGACCACCTGGTCAACCAGCAAGGTGCGGTGGGCGGTACTGTGGAACACGCCGAGCTTGCCGGCGGCGTCGAGCGCAACGAAACCCTTGCGACGCTCTTCGGCACTGATCTCGACGATGGGCGCGCTGTCCATCTGGAAGGTCCGAATCTGTTTGAAACGCAGCTCACCGTCCGGATCGCGAGCCATGAACCACTGGGCCAGGCCGCCCTTGGAATCACCGATGATCAGCGATATGCCACCGACCAACTGGGCGACGGCGGTGACTTGGGCGTCAGCGTTCTCGAGCAACTTGTAGCGACCGTTGAGGCTCTTGTCCCGCAGGCTGAACACGTCGGCCTGGGCGCGCCCGTTGACCACATACAGCCACTGCTGGCGCGGGTCGACGAAGATGTTTTTTACCGGCTCGGTCATCTGCGGCAAATCGATACGCGTCTGCTCGCTGGTGATTTCACCGGTCATCATGTTTTCTTCGCTGGTAAGCGACAACACATAGAGCTGCGCGCCGCTGGAGCCAGCCAGCAGCAACGTCGAATCGGTAGCGTTGAGGCTGACATGCTCCAGGGCCGCGCCCTGCTCGTTCAACGCGATCAGCGCTTCACCGTAAGGGTATTCGATGGCAGGAGAGATGGTTTTCTTGCCGTCGGGGTAGCTGACTTTATAAGTGTGGCGGAACACCAGGGCCTGGCCATTGGACAAGCCGATCGCGACCAGCGGGCTGCCGGGCTGATCTTCACCGATGGACGTCACAGTGGCGCCGGCCGGGATCGGCAGCCCGACACGCCGCAGCTCGGCACCGCTGTCGAGGTTGTAGAACAGCGCCACGCCTTTGTCGGAAACCCGCATCGCCACTTGGTTCTGTTCTTCGATGGCGATCATCAGCGGCTTGCCGGCGTCTTGCATCCAGGCGGGGGTAATCGAGTCCTTGGCGGTCAGGTCGGCGCCTTGGAACAACGGCAACACCACATAGGCCAGGAAGAAGAAAATCAGGGTAATGGCGGCGAGGACGGCAAGGCCGCCAACCAGCACGTACCAACGGGTGAGGCGATCCTTGAGCGCGCGGATGCGGCGCTTGCGTTGCAGCTCAGGCGTATTGAAGTCAATGCGCTTGGGAGGGGAAGTCGTAGTCATTGTGGAGTTGGCCAGATCATTCATGCGCACACCCTAGCGATCCTGTATGACAGAAAGATGACAGTGAAGTGACGCAACAAATCCGCCGCCGGTGGGAACCGGCAGCGGATGGAAATTTGGTCTGTGGCAGCGAGCAAGTTCGCTGCCACAGGGGCCTGGGCTCAGGCGTTACTGCTTGGCGACGTTGCCGCCTTCCTGCAGACCCAGGTCAGCCAGTGCCTTGGCGGCGACTTTGGCTGGAACCGGGATGTAACCGTCCTTGACCACGACTTCCTGGCCTTGCTTGGACAGGATCAGCTTGACGAACTCGGCTTCCAGCGGGGCCAGAGGCTTGTTCGGCGCCTTGTTGACGTACACATAGAGGAAACGCGACAGCGGATACTTGCCGTTCAGGGCGTTTTCTTCGGTGTCCTCGATGAACTCGCCGCCTTCCTTCTTGGCCAGGGCAACGGTTTTCACGCTGGCGGTCTTGTAGCCGATACCCGAGTAGCCGATGCCGTTAAGCGAGCTGCTGATCGACTGCACAACCGAAGCCGAACCTGGTTGTTCGTTGACGTTTGGCTTGTAGTCGCCTTTGCACAGGGCTTCTTCCTTGAAGTAGCCGTAGGTGCCGGACACCGAGTTGCGGCCAAACAGCTGGACTGGCTTGTTGGCCAGGTCGCCGGTCACGCCCAGGTCGCCCCAGGTCTTGACGTCAGCCTTGGCGCCGCACAGGCGAGTCGAGGAGAAAATCGCATCGACCTGAGCCATGGTCAGGTGCTTGATCGGGTTGTCCTTGTGCACGAATACCGCCAGGGCGTCCACGGCAACCGGGATAGCGGTCGGCTTGTAGCCGTACTTCTGTTCGAAGGCCTGCAGCTCGTTGTCCTTCATCTTGCGGCTCATCGGGCCCAGGTTGGCGGTGCCTTCGGTGAGTGCGGGCGGCGCGGTGGAAGAACCGGCGGCCTGGATCTGGATGTTGACGTTCGGGTATTCCTTCTTGTAGTTCTCGGCCCACAAGGTCATCAGGTTAGCCAGGGTATCGGAGCCGACGCTGGACAGGTTGCCCGACACACCAGTGGTCTTGGTGTAGCTCGGGATCGCAGGGTCAACAGCGGCAACCGCGTTGGCAGTCGCGACGCCAGCAGCGACAAACGTCATTGCCGCCATCAAACGCTTCAGTTTCATGCCTTACTCCTAGCAGATAGGGTGTGTTAAGTCGGCCAAGTATCGATAAGCCGTATGAACACTCTATGGCTGAAATATGACAATTGGATGAAAGGCCAGCATTGGCTTTTGCAGGGATGATCCAGGGTGCCCTTTTCGGGGG
>NZ_JBHFJB010000083.1:64759-66006 GCF_057334555.1 Pseudomonas sp. AGC41 | reverse complement strand
CGAGAGGGCCAGTACAGGCGGGAAAAAAGCGCCGATTATCGGCCCTTCTTCCAGAGATACCCACCGATCACCATCCCGATCCCGCAGATGATCGCCACGTAGTACGCCGGCCCCATCGGGCTCTCTTTCAATAGCAGGGTCACGATCATCGGGGTCAGCCCGCCAAAGATCGCGTAGGCCAGGTTGTAGGAGAACGACAGCCCACTGAAGCGCACCACGGCCGGGAACGCATTGACCATAACGTAGGGCACCGCGCCGATGGTGCCCACCAGCAAGCCGCTCAAGGCGTAGAGCGGGAACAACCACTCGGGGTGCTCGAACAGGCTGTGGTAGAAGGTCCAGAAGGTGATCATCAGCAAGCCACTACCGAAGACAAACACCCGGCCGGCGCCGAAGCGGTCAGCCAGCACACCCGCGCCGATGCAGCCGAGACTGAGGAATACGATCGCCAGGCTATTGGCCTGCAACGCCGTGGTCGGGCTAAAGTGATACACGGTCTGCAGCACGGTGGGGGTCATCAGGATCACCACGATGACGCCCGCCGACAGCAGCCAGGTCAACAGCATCGAAATGACAATGGCGCCGCGATGGTCACGCAACACCGCGCGCAACGGCACTTCTTCGGCCAGGGCCTTGCGCAGTTGCAGCTCGGCAAATACCGGGGTTTCGTGCAGCCAGCGGCGCAGGTACACCGAAAACAGGCCGAACACGCCGCCCAGCAGGAACGGGATCCGCCAGGCGTAATCCGCTACTTCCACCGGCGTATAAATGCTGTTGATGGCCGTGGCGACCAGCGAACCCAACAGAATCCCCGCCGTCAGCCCGCAGGTCAGCGTGCCGCAGGCATAGCCGATGTGGCGTGCCGGCACGTGTTCGGAAACGAATACCCAGGCGCCCGGTACTTCGCCGCCAATCGCGGCGCCCTGGATCACCCGCATCAGCAGCAACAGAATCGGCGCCCACATGCCGATCTGCGCATAAGTAGGCAGCAAACCCATGATCAGGGTTGGCACGGCCATCATGAAGATGCTCAGGGTGAACATCTTCTTGCGCCCCAGCAGGTCGCCGAAGTGGGCCATGATGATCCCGCCCAGCGGCCGGGCCAGGTAACCGGCGGCAAAGATGCCGAACGTCTGCATCAGGCGCAGCCACTCGGGCATTTCAGCGGGGAAGAACAATTTGCCGACCACGGTGGCAAAGAACACGAAAATGATGAAATCGTAGAACTCCAGCGCACCGCCCAAGGC
>NZ_JBHFJB010000083.1:62858-64719 GCF_057334555.1 Pseudomonas sp. AGC41 | reverse complement strand
GGCAGAACGCGACAGGGTCTTGTAGTCGTTACGGGTCAGCGGACGGGCGGGTTGTGCGGGTGTCGCCGTGCTCGAAGGCGCAGTGGTCATGGCAAGGGCTTCTCTTATAGTCGGTTCTGCGGCCCCGACAGCGCTCAACGGACGCCCGGGCAGGTTCGGCACGATAGCAAATTGTTCGAAAAAGCACATAGAAGCGCGTAATTGACAGTCGAAATCAGAACCGGGTGGTCGTCTCGACGACTATCGCCCGATATACTCGCAACCTTGCAACACTCTGTAAGGGGTTGCTGTGCGAAAACGTCGTTGGTGGCGCAATACGAGATCAGCCGGTTTCGCAGAGTTTCCCTTTGGCACGCCTTGACGAAAAACGTGACGAACGCAGCATGTTCGGGCTGAATCGTTTTTTTAAGGACGGCTACTCACCTGAAGTACAAGACAGCGTTACGGGTCAGAGGCACCCCCGGCATGATAGAGCTCGAACAAGAAGATCCAATCCCGCAGGGCGATCTGGCCCTGCAAATCACCGCGCTTCCCCGAGAGACCAACGGCTTCGGCGATATTTTCGGCGGTTGGCTGGTGTCCCAGATGGACCTGGCCGGCACCGCGATGGCCAGCAAGGTTGCCGGCGGACGCGTAGCCACCGTGGCAATCGATCGCATGGCGTTCCTGGTGCCCGTGGCAGTGGGTGCGCAATTGTCGTTCTATACCCAGGCCCTGGAAATCGGCCGGAGCTCGATCCAGATGATGGTCGAAGTCTGGAGCGACGACCCGTTGTCCAGCGAATGGCGCAAGGTCACCGAAGCGGTGTTCGTATTCGTCGCCATCGATGGCAGTGGTCGTACCCGCTCGGTTCCACCTCGGGCGCGTTAAACGCGGCGGCCGTTTTGCGGTCCATTGCAGTCCATGTTCCCGAACGAGATTTGCAGCATGCCAACGCCTAACGTCGAAGCCGTCAAACTGGATGAACTGAACGGTTGGCGCATCCGCCACGGTCAGGCCGAGTTGCTCGTGGCCCAGCAAGGCGCGCACATTCTCAGCTATCAGGTAGACGGCCAGCCGCCGCTGATCTGGCTCAACGACCAGGCCACGTTCAAGACCGGCAAGAGCATCCGTGCCGGCGTGCCGGTGTGCTGGCCGTGGTTCGGCAACCTGACGCGCAACCCCGACAGCGTCCAGGCCATGCGCGTCAGCAATGAACCGGCCACCGCCCACGGCCTGGTGCGGGCGATGGATTGGGAGCTCAAGGGCATCGAAGCCGAGGGCGAACGCCTGAAGATCGAATTCGTGCTGCCCTACCCCGAGAACGGTTTGTCCGGCTGGCCCCATCAGGTCGACCTGACCTTGACCATCGTGATGGACGAGCAACTGCACATCCACCTCACCAGCCATAACCGTGGCAGCGAAACCGTCAGCCTGAGCCAGGCGCTGCACAGCTATTTCGCGGTCAGCGACGTGCGCAACGTGCATGTCGACGCAGTGGATGGCTTGCGCTACATCGAGACCCTGGATGACTGGAACGTCCATACCCAGGCCGGCGACCTGCATTTTTCCGGCGAAACCGACCGGATCTATCTCGATACGCCGCCGACGCTGAGCATCGTCGACGCGCATTGGCAGCGACGCATCGAACTGACCAGCAGCGGCTCGCGCTCGGCGGTTATCTGGAACCCCTGGACAGAACGGGCCAAGGCCTTCAGCGACATGGCCGACGACGGCTGGCAACGCATGCTGTGCATCGAGACGGCCAATGTGATGGATGATGTGGTGACGTTGTCGCCGGATGCCAGCCATACCCTGGGCGTGAGCATTCGCAGCAAACCGCTCTAAACCAAGCCATTAAAACCACTGTGGGAGCGAGCTT
>NZ_JBHFJB010000083.1:59918-62806 GCF_057334555.1 Pseudomonas sp. AGC41 | reverse complement strand
CGCGAAGGCAGCGTGTCAGTGAATACTATCTTGACTGACAAACCGCCTTCGCGAGCAGGCTCGCTCCCACAATGGGTTGATGCCAAGCCTACAAATCCGCCTCCTGCACCACCCGCACCTTCTGCGCCTCCATCGCATACGCCGCGCTCGCCAGGTCATTGTCGACCTTTTCGATCTTCAGCGTGCCGGTGACCCACAGCGGCGTGTAGATATCATCCAGCTTCAAGCCCTTGGGATAACGCACCAGCACCAGTTGATTGGGCGGCGGTGGCGGGACGTGGATGCAGGCACCGGGGTAAGGCACCAGGAAAAACAGCGTGCTGCGGCCCTTGGCGTCGGTTTCCAGCGGCACCGGGTAGCCGCCGATGCGGATGTGCTTGTCGTTCATTGATGCCACGGTCTTGGTCGAATACATCACCGCCGGCAAGCCTTTGCTCTGCTTCAGGCCACCCTTTTCGGTGAAGGTGCCGTTGGCTTCGGGGGAGTTGTGATCGATCTCGGGCATGGCCTCGAGGGCTTTCTGGTCCGACTTGGGCATCAGTTCGAGCCAGTCGGTTTCGGGCAGCTCGGCGGCGTGGGCCAGGCCAGTGCCCAGCAGCAGGAAGGTCAGCAGTAGACGGCGCATGAAAGGGCTCGGCATAAGGGAAAATACGACGCCGGGCATTCTAGCCCTCCGCGCGCGCCACGCGCAGAGGACTTTCGCGCTTGGGTCAGTTCCTTTTGATCAGGCCGTAGATCACCAGCAGCACCACCGCGCCCACCAGGGCACCGAGGAAACCAGCACCTTCGCCTGCCTGATAGATGCCCAGGGCCTGGCCGCCGTAAGTGGCTGCCAATGAACCGCCAATACCCAGCAGGATGGTCATGATCCAGCCCATGCTGTCATCGCCAGGCTTCAGGAAGCGCGCAAGCAGGCCGACGATCAGGCCGATAAAAATGGTTCCGATGATTCCCATGGTATTCCCCTCTAATTGAGTAGCTATGCCAAAGCCTAGTCAGACTTTGGCACCTTGCCATGAGAGAAGACGACCGACGAATGGTTCCACCAATGTTTCAGATTATTGCTCGGCGATCAGCGTCTCGACCTTGATGATCTGCTGGGCCAGCGTGGCCCGGTCGGCGCAACGCAGGTTGGCGTGACCAACCTTGCGCCCGACCTTGAACGCCTTGCCGTAGTGATGCAGGTGGCAGTCGGCGATCGCCAGGACCTTCTCGGTGTCCGGCACTTTGCCAATGAAGTTCAACATCGCGCTTTCGCCGACCTTGGCGGTCGACCCCAGCGGCAGCCCGGCGACCGCCCGCAGGTGGTTTTCGAACTGGCTGCACTCGGCGCCTTCGGTGGTCCAGTGCCCGGAGTTGTGCACACGCGGGGCGATTTCATTGGCCTTGAGCCCGCCGTCCACTTCGAAGAATTCGAACGCCATGACGCCGACATAATCGAGCTGCTTGAGTACTCGGCTGGAGTAGTCTTCCGCCAGGGCCTGCAGCGGGTGGTCGGTGCTGGCGACGGACAGCTTGAGGATGCCGTCCTTGTGGGTGTTGTGCACCAGCGGGTAGAAACGGATTTCACCGTCACGGGCACGCACAGCGATCAGCGAGACTTCGCCGGTGAAAGGCACGAAGCCTTCCAGCAGGCAGCCGACGCTGCCCAGCTCGGCGAATGTGCCGGCGACGTCTTCAGGGTTGCGCAGGACCTTCTGGCCCTTGCCGTCGTAACCCAGGGTGCGGGTCTTGAGCACGGCCGGCAGGCCGATGGCAGCAACGGCGGCTTCCAGGTCGGCTTGGGATTGAATGTCGGCGAAGGCCGGGGTCGGAATGCCCAGGTCCTTGAACATGTTCTTTTCGAACCATCGGTCGCGGGCGATCCGCAAGGCTTCGGCGCTCGGGAAGACCGGGACGAACTGGGACAGAAAAGCAACGGTCTCGGCCGGGACGCTTTCGAACTCGAAGGTCACCAGGTCGACTTCGTCGGCCAACTGGCGCAGGTGATCCTGATCGCCGTAATCGGCACGCAGGTGTTCACCCAGTGCCGCGGCACAGGCGTCCGGCGCCGGATCCAGGAAAGCGAAGTTCATCCCCAGCGGCGTACCCGCCAGGGCCAACATGCGGCCCAACTGGCCGCCACCGATTACACCGATCTTCATTCGTCAACAACCTCAGGCAATGCGTGGGTCTGGATTGTCCAGGACGCTGTCTGTCTGCTCAGCGCGGAATTTTTTCAGCACGGTATGAAACTGTGGATGCTTGGCGCCCAGGATACTTGCAGACAACAGGGCTGCGTTGATCGCACCGGCCTTGCCGATGGCCAGGGTGGCAACCGGGATGCCGGCCGGCATCTGCACGATCGACAGCAACGAGTCGACGCCCGAGAGCATCGACGACTGTACTGGCACGCCCAGTACCGGCAAGTGCGTCTTGGCCGCGCACATGCCAGGCAGGTGAGCCGCGCCGCCGGCGCCGGCGATGATCACTTCGATGCCACGCGCCTCGGCTTCTTCGGCGTACTGGAACAGCAGGTCCGGGGTACGGTGGGCGGACACCACTTTCACCTCGTAAGGGATGCCGAGCTTTTCCAGCATATCGGCGGTGTGGCTAAGGGTGGACCAATCGGACTTGGAGCCCATGATCACGCCAACCAGTGCACTCATCGTCGTGCCTCTTCTCTCTGGGCGCCCTGGGGCGCGTCAAAAAACAACAAGCCACGCAGGAAACCGGCGTGGCTTGTTGTACGAATTATGGCCGGGTGGACCGACCGAAGGCCGGGCAGTATACCGAAAATGGCGGATTAAACGCACTTTCGCCGACCATCTGTCTTTTGCGTTAAAGCAGCGGTTTTATTGACTCGAAGGTCAGCGTACCGTCACTGCTATTCCTGGTGGGAGCGGGGC
>NZ_JBHFJB010000083.1:50629-59898 GCF_057334555.1 Pseudomonas sp. AGC41 | reverse complement strand
CGAATGCGGCGTGTCAGTCCGGAAAGTGGCGACTGGCATACCGCATTCGCGAGCAGGCTCGCACAGGCGTTTCCAAGGATCTCAGGACTCGGCCACACCCTGCGCCGCGCCACCCTCCAGCTTGCGCCACAACAACCGCACATTGGCCTTGCGCACCAGGGCGCAGCGGTACAGGCGGATTTCCAGCGGCACGTGCCATTGCGCCCCCCCGCAGATCACCAACTCGCCCCGGGCCAGTTCGGCGCGCACGCTCAGATGCGGCACCCAGGCGATGCCCAGGCCTTCCAGGGCCATGCTTTTCAGGCTGTCGGCCATGGCCGTCTCGTAGACCGTGGTGAAACGCAGCGCACGCTGGCGCAACAACTGGTTCACCGAACGGCCGAGAAAAGCGCCAGCGCTGTAGGCCAGCAGGGGCACGCTGGTCTCGCCCTCCAGGTCGAACAACGGCTTGCGGTCGGCATCGGCCGCGCAGACCGGGAGCATTTCAGTCTGGCCCAGGTGCAACGACGGGAAAATCTCCGGGTCCATCTGCATCGCCGAATCCGGGTCGTAGAAGGCCAGCATCAAGTCGCAGCCGCCTTCGCGCAGGGCATGCACGGCATCACCGACGTTGGTCGCCACCAGCCGTGTGGCGATGTTCATGCCTTCGTTACGCAACTGGGCAATCCAGCGCGGAAAGAAACCCAGCGCCAGGGAATGTGCCGCCGCTACCTGGATAACTTCGCCCTGCCCGCCTTCCAGGTGGTGCAAGTGCCGCAGCACTTCGCCCAACTGCTCGACCACCGTACGCGCCGTCACCAGGAACAGCTGTCCCGCCGCAGTCAGTTCGATCGGCGTGCGGGAGCGGTTGACCAAGGTCAACCCCAGCGCCGCCTCCAGGCTGCGGATCCGCCGGCTGAACGCTGGTTGCGTCACAAAGCGGCGCTCGGCCGCCTGGGAAAAACTGCGCGTCGCGGCCAAGGCACTGAAGTCCTCCAGCCATTTGCTTTCAAGATTCATCTCCGTCCTCCCATAGGACGCACCAAAACAGGTCACACGTTCGCCGCGTCATTGGCGTCACACGCGCATTATGCCGAATGTGCATAGGCCAGTGTTTAACAGCATTGGCCCTAAATTTTCTGAAAGCCTAGGATTCACAGCGTTCCGGCTCAGACCGGGTCCTTATTGAGATGATTTCCATCATGTCCTCCGCTGCATCATTCCGCACAGAAAAAGACCTGCTTGGCGTACTCGAAGTACCGGCGCAAGCGTATTACGGCATCCAGACCCTGCGAGCGATCAACAACTTTCGTCTCTCCGGCGTCCCGATCTCGCATTACCCGAAACTGGTGGTCGGTCTGGCAATGGTCAAGCAAGCCGCCGCTGACGCCAACCGTGAGTTGGGCCAGCTCAGCGAAGCCAAGCACGCCGCCATCAGCGAAGCCTGTGCACGATTGATCCGTGGCGATTTCCACGAAGAATTCGTGGTGGACATGATCCAGGGCGGCGCCGGCACATCGACCAACATGAATGCCAACGAAGTCATCGCCAACATCGGGCTGGAGGCCATGGGTCACCAGAAGGGCGAATATCAGTACCTGCACCCGAACAACGACGTGAACATGGCGCAGTCGACCAACGACGCCTACCCGACCGCGATCCGCCTGGGTCTGCTGCTGGGCCACGACGCGTTGCTGGCCAGCCTCGACAGCCTGATCCAGGCGTTCGCCGCCAAGGGCGAGGAATTCAGCCACGTTCTGAAAATGGGCCGTACCCAACTGCAAGACGCCGTGCCGATGACCCTCGGCCAGGAATTCCGTGCTTTCGCCACCACCTTGAGCGAAGACCTGGCGCGCCTGAAAACCCTGGCGCCTGAATTGCTCACCGAAGTGAACCTGGGCGGCACCGCGATCGGTACCGGCATCAACGCCGACCCGCGTTACCAGGCCTTGGCCGTACAACGCCTGGCAACCATCAGCGGCCAGCCGCTGGTTCCGGCTGCCGACCTGATCGAAGCTACCTCCGACATGGGCGCCTTTGTGCTGTTCTCCGGCATGCTCAAGCGCACCGCGGTCAAGCTGTCGAAGATCTGCAACGACTTGCGCCTGCTGTCCAGCGGCCCACGCACCGGCATCAACGAAATCAACCTGCCGGCCCGTCAGCCAGGCAGTTCGATCATGCCTGGAAAGGTCAACCCGGTGATCCCGGAAGCGGTGAACCAGGTCGCGTTCCAGATCATCGGCAACGACCTGGCGCTGACCATGGCGGCCGAAGGCGGCCAACTGCAACTGAACGTGATGGAGCCGCTGATCGCCTTCAAGATCTTCGACTCGATCCGCCTGCTGCAACGGGCCATGGACATGCTGCGCGAGCACTGCATCGTCGGCATCACCGCCAACGAAGCGCGCTGCCGCGAACTGGTCGAACACTCGATCGGCCTGGTCACCGCCTTGAACCCGTACATCGGCTATGAAAACGCCACCCGTATCGCCCGTGTCGCCCTGGAAAGCGGCCGCGGCGTACTGGAGCTGGTGCGCGAAGAAGGTTTGCTCGACGACGCCATGCTCGACGACATCCTGCGCCCGGAAAACATGATTGCTCCGCGTCTGGTCCCATTGAAGGCTTGATCGACGCGACCATTGCTCACCAGGTCGAGGGACTAGACACCTCTCACCTTTTGAGGGCTTGGGGACTCGTTCCCCAGGCCCTTTTTTTTAACCGACAACTGAAAGCGGGAGCAAATTTGTAGGAGCGAGCCTACTCGCGATAAACAGCGACGCGCTGCCGTTGTACCCCGCGTCGCCAGCTATCCAGAGCCGGCTCACTCCCACAAGAACCTGACCGATAGGCCAGGAGATACAAGGGTCCGTTTCGTCGCACGCACCACAACTGTGCAGACGGGCGCCGCACTGATAGGTATAGTGCCGCCCCTCTTTGCATGAGTGGTCTTCGGTAGCGAGACCTCACAACATGCGAAAACCGAACTAATAACAAACCCGCGAAGTGGACCGGGACGAACATCGCCTCAACTGTCGTGCCGCGCGCCGGCCGATGTAACACGATGTTTCCAAATGGCCAGCATTTGCTTAAACAAAAAACAGCGAGGAATACTCATGCTCGAAGTCATCAACGACTTCCTCTCAGGGAAAGTGCTGATCGTGCTCATTGTCGGGCTCGGTGGCTACTTCACGATCCGCTCGCGTTTCGTCCAGTTCCGTCATTTCTTTCATATGTTCTCGGTGTTCCGTGACAGCCTGAAAAGCAGCACTGATCAGCTCAGTTCGTTCCAGGCCTTGATGCTCAGCCTGGCTGGCCGCGTCGGTGCGGGTAACATCGCCGGTGTCGGCATCGCCGTGACCCTCGGCGGGCCCGGTGCGGTGTTCTGGATGTGGGTGACCGCGCTGGTCGGCATGTCCAGCAGCTTCTTCGAGTGCTCCCTCGGCCAGCTCTACAAGCGCTGCGACTCCGAAGGCCAGTACCGTGGCGGCCCGTCCTATTACATCCAGCACGGCCTGCAGAAACGCTGGTTGGGCATGATCATGGCATTCCTGCTGCTGATCACCTTCGGCTTCGCCTTCAACGGCCTGCAAGCCCACGCCGTGACGCACTCGTTGAACAACGCCTTCGGCCTCGACACCACCTACACCGGCCTGGGCCTGGCGGTGCTGCTGGGTCTGGTGTTCATCGGCGGGATCAAGCGTATCGCCAAGGTGGCCGACCTGTTGGTACCGGTCAAGACCCTGGCGTATATCGCCGTGACCCTCTACGTGATCGTGCTGCAGTTCGAACACGTGCCGGGCATGCTGGCGACCATCGTCAAGAGCGCCTTTGGCCTGGACCAGGCTTTCGGCGGCCTGATCGGCAGCGCCATCGTCATGGGCGTCAAGCGTGGCGTGTTCGCCAACGAAGCAGGCTTGGGCAGTGCGCCTAACGTGGCCGCCGTGGCGTCGGTGGAGCACCCGGTCGCCCAGGGCGTGGTCCAGGCGTTCAGTGTGTTTCTCGACACCTTCGTGATCTGCACCTGCACCGCGTTGCTGATCCTGCTTTCGGGTTTCTACACCCCAGGCTTCGAAGGCGACGGCATTGCCCTGACCCAGAACTCCCTGGCGGCCGTGGTCGGTGACTGGGGCCGAGTGTTCATCTCCGTAGCCCTGTCGTTGTTCGTGTTCACCTCGATCCTCTACAACTACTATCTGGGTGAGAACAACCTGCGCTTCATGCTCGGCGAAAACCGCAAGGCGCTGATGGCGTATCGCACCCTGGTCCTGGCGCTGATTTTCTGGGGCGCCATCGAGAACCTTGGCACGGTGTTCGCGTTCGCCGACATCACCATGACCCTGCTGGCGTTCGTGAACCTGATCGCGCTGTTCCTGCTGTTCAAGGTCGGCATGCGCATCCTGCGTGACTACGACGACCAGCGTGCGGCCGGCATCAAGGTTCCGGTCTTCGATTCGAGCAAATTCCCGGACCTGGACCTGGACCGCAAGGCTTGGCCAGCGACCCCGTCGGCACCTGCCACCGAATCTGGAAACGCTCCGGCGAGCCTGGCTGCAGCGCAACGCTGATCAGCAGTCTGTGTGAAAAAAACCGGGCGCATCCCTTGCGCCCGGCGTGACACAGCATAAGGTCGACGTCATGCTCGACCTCATGTTGTGGCGGCTAACCCAAGCGGCCGTTTTCATCCTCGGAGAACCACCATGAATGCCTCGACCTACCCCGCCGCCCAGCACGTCATGGTGCTCTATACCGGCGGCACCATCGGCATGCAGGCCAGCGCCAACGGCCTGGCCCCGGCATCCGGTTTCGAAGCGCGGATGCGCGATTACCTGCACAGCCAGCCCGAACTGGTCGTGCCGCAATGGCGCTTCCGGGAAATGTCGCCGCTGATCGACAGCGCCAACATGACCCCAGCCTACTGGCAGCAACTGCGCGAAGCGGTGGTCGATGCCGTGGATGTGCAAGGCTGCGACAGCGTCCTGATCCTGCACGGCACCGATACCCTGGCCTACAGCGCCGCCGCCATGAGCTTCCAGTTGCTCGGCCTGCACGCGCGGGTTTGCGTCACCGGTTCGATGTTGCCCGCCGGTGTGACCGACAGCGACGCCTGGGAAAACCTCAGCGGTGCGCTGGTCGCCCTCGGCCAGGGCCTGGCGCCGGGCGTACACCTGTATTTCCACGGCGAACTGCTCGCGCCGACCCGCTGCGCCAAGGTGCGTAGTTTCGGTCGTCACCCGTTCAAGCGCCTGGATCGCCAGGGCGGCGGTGTCAAGGCCGCGTCCCTGCCGACGCAGCTGAATTACGACCAGCCGAGACAGTTGGCGAATGTCGCGGCATTGCCGCTGTTCCCTGGCATCAGCGCCGAGATAATCGATGGCTTGCTGGGCAGCGGCGTCCAGGGCCTGGTGCTGGAGTGCTACGGCAGCGGCACCGGGCCGAGCGACAATCCGGCGTTCCTCGCCAGCCTGGAGCGGGCGCGGGACGGCGGTGTGGTAGTGGTCGCAGTCACTCAATGCCATGAAGGCGGCGTCGAGCTGGACGTCTACGAAGCCGGCAGTCGCTTGCGCGGCGTCGGCGTGCTGTCCGGCGGCGGCATGACCCGCGAGGCTGCATTCGGCAAGTTGCAAGCGTTGATTGGCGCTGGGTTGCCGGTGGATGAGGTTCGGCGGTTGGTTGAGCTGGACCTGTGTGGCGAGCTGATCTGACGCCCTGCAAAGTTTTTGCCCGGCATATAACTTGCTCCGTCTCCAGTCTCCCAAGGCTGGAAACGGATCATGCTGCATTCCCACCTCACAACGCTCAATGCGGTCTCCCTGGTGCTCAACGCGTTCAGGAACGAAGGCTTGCCCAGTGAAGCGCTGTTGGCCGGCAGCGGCATCAGCCTGGCGGACCTGAGCCGGGCAGACACGCGCATCACCACCAACCAGGAAATGCAGGTCTGTGCCAACGCGGTGGCGCTCAAACACGACATTGGCCTGGAATTGGGCCGCAACATGCACGTTTCGTCCTACGGCATGCTCGGCTATGCCCTGCTCACCAGCGCCACCTTAGGTGACGCTTTACGCCTGGCCCTGCGTTACCCAGCGCTATTGGGAACACTCTTTGAGCTGACACTGGAAGACGACGGCGAGCACATCTGGCTCAGTGCCAGCGACTATCGGGAAAACCCGGCCCTGGCCGTGTTCAATGCCGAGTTCTGCATGGTCTCGCTAAGGGTCATCTGCAACGACCTGCTCGGTCATGCGCTCCCCTTGCGCGCGACGCGTTTCGAGCACTCGGCGCCGGATTATCAGGCAGCATACGAGGCCTTGTTCGAATCCCCGGTGCGTTTCGACAGTATCGACAACGCCTTCGCCTTCGGTCGCCACTGGCTCGCGCAGCCCTTGCCACTGGCTGACCCCATCACCCATCACGCCATGGCCGAACGTTGCCGCCGGCAGAACACCGAGTTCACCGGCCGGCAAGCCTGGCTGGGACGCATCCGCCTCTCGCTCGCCGCACAACTGGATGCCCCGCCAGGCCTGGAAGGCTTGGCCGAACAGATGAACTGCTCGGCGCGCACCCTGCGCCGGCACCTGAAGGACCTGGGTTGCAGCTATCAGGAATTGCTCGATGAACTGCGCTTCGAGCGGGCCAAGCAGCTGCTTGGGGAAGATACGTTGCCGATCTACCAAATCGCCGAAATGCTCGGTTTCAGCGAAACAGCCAGCTTCCGCCACGCATTTGTACGCTGGAGCGGCGTGGCGCCGAGTCAGTTCAGGCCATGAACGCTGCCTGTGGCGAGGGAGCTTGCTCCCGCTCGGCGGCGCAGCCGTCGTAAACCGGATAACGCGGTTGATCTGTAAAAAATGTGCCAGGCGTTTTGGGGTGGCTTCGCCACCCAGCGGGAGCGAGCTCCCTCGCCACGGGGATAATCGAGGACTTCTGTCTTGCCCCGAACCGGCGCAGGCTCGCGCCAACTAGGGGCGATTTACGGACAGATTTTTTGGCCATTTCAATCCCCTTTTGGCCTCTCCTGCCGTTCTCCCAAACGCGGCGCGCCGCAAGACTGTGGATACCGGATAAGCCCCTGCGGAGAATAAAAATGCTGACGATCTATTCGGACGATCACCACCTGCACCATGGACGTTGCGAGTTGATGGACGGGCAGCTGATGCCCTGCTTTGAAATGCCCTCCCGTGCCGATCATGTGCTGGAGCGGGTCAAGGCCCGGGCGCTCGGGCCGGTGGAGGCGCCACGGGATTTCGGCCTGGCGCCGATCCAGCGCATCCATAGCGCGCAGTATCTGGAGTTCTTCAAGGGTGCCTGGGACCGCTGGACAGAGTTCAACCGCGACGGCGACCTGCTGCCCTATACCTGGCCGGCGCGCACCCTGCGCACCGTGATCCCGACGAGCCTGCACGGTCAGCTCGGCTATTACAGTTTTGACGGTGGCGCGCCGATCACTGCCGGCACCTGGCAAGCCGCCTACAGCGCAGCCCAGGTCGCCCTCAGCGCCCAGGCCGAGATCCAGCGCGGCGCCCACAGCGCTTTCGCGTTGTGCCGCCCGCCGGGGCACCACGCCGCCAGCGACCTGATGGGAGGTTACTGCTACCTAAACAACGCGGCCATCGCCGCCCAGGCGTTCCTTGATCAAGGCCACCGGAAAGTCGCGATCCTGGATGTCGACTACCACCATGGCAACGGCACTCAATCGATTTTCTATGAACGCAGCGACGTCCTGTTCGCCTCGATCCATGGCCATCCCGAAGCCGAATTCCCGTTCTTCCTGGGCTACGCCGACGAGCGCGGTGAAGGCGCCGGGGCGGGATTCAATTTCAACTACCCGCTGCCCGCCGGTTCCGGCTGGGAAAGCTGGAGCGCCGCCCTTGATCAGGCCTGCGGCGAGGTCCGCAACTTCGACGCCGATGTCATCGTCGTCTCCCTGGGCGTGGACACCTTCAAGGACGACCCGATCTCCCAATTCAAGCTCGACAGCCCGGATTACCTGGCCATGGGCAAACGCATCGCGGCGCTAGGCAAACCGACGCTGTTCGTGATGGAGGGTGGTTATGCAGTGGCAGAAATCGGCGTCAACGCAGTGAACGTTCTCGAAGGTTTTCAAAGCGCCCAATGAGGAATATCAGCATGAAAAGACTCAAGCGTCTGATGGCTCCAGCCCTCTGCGCCACGCTACTGTGCGGCGCGGTCCAGGCCGAGGAGCGCACCCTGCGTGTATACAACTGGTTCGACTACATCACGCCCAAGGCCCTGGAAGATTTCAAGGCACAGAACAGCCAGGTCAAACTGGTCTATGACATCTTCGACACCAACGAAGCCCTGGAAGCCAAGCTGCTGACCGGTAACGCCGGCTACGATGTGGTGGTACCGTCCAATGTGTTCCTGGCCAAGCAGATCGAGGCCGGGGTATTCCAGCCGCTGGACCGCAGCAAGTTGCCGAACTGGAACCACCTTGATCCGAAGCTGATGAAGCTGATCGAAGCCAACGATCCGGGCAACAAGTTTGCGGTGCCCTACATGTACGGCACCATCCTGATCGGCTTCAACCCGACCAAGGTCAAGGCCGCGCTGGGCGACAACGCGCCGGTGGACAGCTGGGACCTGATCTTCAAGAAAGAGAACATCAGCAAGCTCAAGCAGTGCGGCGTGGCGCTGCTCGATTCGCCTTCGGAAATCCTGCCCTTGGCCCTGCAGCACCTGCGCCTGGATCCCAACAGCAAAAAACCAGCGGACTATGCCAAGGCCGAAGCGCTGCTGATGAAGATCCGCCCGCACATCACCTATTTCCACTCGTCCAAGTACATGGCCGACATCGCCAACGGCGACATCTGCGTAGCGGTCGGCTACTCCGGCAGCTTCTCCCAGGCCGCCAACCGCGCCAAAGAGGCCAAGAACGGCGTGATCGTGGACATGCGCCTGCCCAAGGAAGGCGCGCCGATCTGGTTCGACATGCTGGCCATTCCCAAGGGTGCGAAGAACCCGGACGACGCCTACGCCTTCATCGACTATCTGTTGCAGCCGAAGGTGATCGCACCCGTGAGTGACTTTGTCGGCTACCCGAACCCGAACAAGGACGCCACCGACATGGTTGATCCGGCCATCCGCAACAATCCCAACCTGTACCCGACCGAGGCGGCGATGGCGACGCTCTACACGTTGCAACCCCTACCAAGGGACGCCGAGAGAGCGCGCACAAGAGCTTGGACCCGGATCAAATCCGGCCAATAATTTTTTCAGCCCTATACATAGTTACCACCCGCCCTTTCTCGCACGTTTCTAGGATGGGCCGCCCG
>NZ_JBHFJB010000083.1:49303-50606 GCF_057334555.1 Pseudomonas sp. AGC41 | reverse complement strand
CCCCCCCCCAACCGAGATAGGGACAACCCATGGAACCAATCGCCCCCGTTGCACAATCGCCGTCCGGCGCCAATCGGCAGGACGCCTTGATCAACCAATTAATGGCAGGCCCCACTTACCTCGAGGTACTGGATACGTTGCTGCGCGGAGCCCTCCAGCAGCTTTATCCGACACTAGATCTGGACCCAAGAAGCACCATGCTTGGCGAAGCGAACTGGGACATCGTTGACGGTGCAATCGTTGAACTTCCCACTCGCTATGTATCGCTGAGCGATCTGTTGGCCGACGCGGTCGACTCGCTTGGCCCGATACGACTGATCGATGGAACGCATTTTCTGACCCGGCTGCCTGTCATCACGCCTGAAATCCACTTGCCGGTGCGCATCGACCTGATCGGCCGACTCATCAACGAGCTGGTGCCCGCCGTATCGGTCTCCTGGCAAGAGCAACAACTGGCCTACTGGAACGCCCTGGACACCGCATCCGAGCCACGCTGGCATGGGCTCGCCACAGCGCTACGCAACGTTTGGAACGTTGAGGAGGTTGAGGACTGGACGGCGTCTGAATGTACCCTGGCCAGGCGTCTGTTCGAATACCCCGATCTCGAGAAACGCAGACAAGCCGACCCTTATGACTCCCATGCTTATCTGATCGACCTGGATGAAATGGTCGGCAACAAGAGCGAACATCTTTATCAGATGCCGATGGTAGTACTGCGCGGTACCGTCGCAGGGAAACAGGTTTTGCTCGCGTATTCGGTCACCGAGGGCTACAGGAAATTCGCTACCCAGGAAGAACTGGAGGACTTTCTCGGGTCCAGTCTGGATCAGAAAGTCCCCAAAGTTCTCTGGCGCCTGTACGAACCCGAGGGTGATATCTTCGATTACTTGACGTGCGCGTTAATCGCCCTTCAGATCAAGATTCTCGGCTCTTCAAAATTGCTGAAGCTCGCGGTATCGAGCACGGAGGAGCAACTCGCTCCCCAGAGCCTGACGATAAACAGGGACCCTGGACAGGCGTGGTTCGTCGCCAGTCTGCCCGACTGGCTGAAAACAGCCTCCACCACCGATCAATATTTGTTCGCCCAGCACATGAAGAGCCTGTCGGTACTTGGCGGCATTGCTGCGGGCAAGACTTTCCAAGACGATATTCCGTCTATCAAGCAGTACGCGATCGACGCACTGAAGCAACAGATCCAACGGGATCATGCAGGCGCTTCGATTGATCCGGAAAAAATTGAGATCGAGATAAGAAGTCCGGTTATCTGGGGCTCTTTCGTGGTGCCTTTTAAAATCGAAACGAC
>NZ_JBHFJB010000083.1:19842-49283 GCF_057334555.1 Pseudomonas sp. AGC41 | reverse complement strand
CGACACGACCCGGTTCAATCTCGTTGAACTCGCGTTACGAAACCTCATTGCACTCCCCTTGGGCGACAAAGGGGTTCGATCGCTGGGTGGACAAGAGCTTCCCGAATGGATGACCCCCGAATATGTTGAGCAACTCGTCGCTCAGGTGGACATCGGCAGCCACTATCCCGCTCTGATCCGAACCAAGCTGATTGACGACCCCATCGAGTCCAAGCGGCGCGAGCAGCTTTATACATCCCAACTGCGCATCCAGTTACCCATGCTGGCGCTGGAAAGCAAGATCCGTGGACAAGAGAATATCGATGAGCGCGGTTACCGTTATGTCGCCGCGGTGATGGAGCTTGAACAAGCCAATCGCCAAGTGGAAGGCCAAACCATCGTCATGCGCGAGCTGGCCTTTCATCAGCAACTTCACCTGGACGGTTCAGTCGATACAGTGGCCAATATGTTCATTATTGGCCCTGCTACCCCGAGTGCCGGTCCATGCCTGCTTTATCGTCCGCTGTTCGAGCCACGGTTGATCCAATATCCGTCGCTCAACAACCTTGTATACGCAATCAACCAGACATCTTCCTTGCGCCAATCGGTGCTGGCGTGGCTCCCCGATTCCGTACGCGCCCGTTATAGCCAGTTTGTTTTCCAAGATGGTTTTCCTTCGTTCCGCACTTTGCTGGAAATGGCGCTATCACCGTTGAAGGCCGCTCTCGACAGCAGCCCGGTCTCGTTGAGCGAGAAAGCCTTAGACGAGGATTTCCTGAGCACCTTGTACAAAGCCAATGCCGATGCGATGGCGCAACTTGCCGACCAACAATCGGTCTCCAACAACGAAAGCCGCTGGGAATCGTTCGAGCGCGCGGGTTGGCTGATTTTCAACCTGGCGCTGCCCTACCTCGGCAATGCCATCGGCGCTGCGGCTTGGCTTTGGCAAATTCAGGACGATCTGGAGAAGTTATCGGCCGGCGAAGCGTCCTCTTCCCAAGACAAGTGGATGGCATTCGTCGATCTGCTGATGAACCTGGCATTCGCGCTTATGACACACGCCCTGAGCAGGGCCAACGAGGCTGGACGCGTTCCTGTCGAAGAGCTACCGGAAAAGATTGAACTCGATACTGCCAAAAAGCTAACGGAAGACGTCATCGAACAATCAAATGTGGAAAACCCCGAACGGATCATCGAAAAGCAGCCACCTTTCGAAACCGCCGAACTTCCTCCGGAGCATGAAGGAGAGGTCCACATCCTTGACGCTTTGTTGAGTAAATCCAAAGAGCGGACCACGCAACTGGAGGCCTTGAGCGTCGCGCCTCCAGAACCCGCTCAGCCGGAAGCCGAGGGTGCTTTCAAGGGACTCTACACACATCAGGCAGAACGGTACGCACTGATTGATGGCAAATGGTTCAAGGTGGCTGTAACGGGTGACGAAGTCAGGATTATCGATGCCAAGGAGCCAAAGCGTAAGGGCCCTCTCTTGATGCTGGATGCTCAGAACCAGTGGCAGATAGACGTCCGTTTACAGTTGCGCGCAAACGGAGCAGAGGCTGTCAGGGTGCAATTCAAGGCTGAAGAGCGAACCCGTAGCGTTACGTTGCTCCACGAACTGATCACATTCGAAGAGCAGCTACCTCAAGACGAGAAGCTGCTGGGTATGCAAGCAGAAGAATTACGCAACGCACCTGATGACGCCCGAGAACAAGTTCGCGATAGCAGCCTGGAAACGCTTGGCAAACAGACCCAGCTTTATGAAAAAGCATTGCAAACGTTGTTGAAGTGGCCTGGGACGTTGGCAGTGCCCGGCTTCCCCTACTCCGCCTTCGCATATGTAAAAGCGCAGGTGAACTTCACCTTTGCCGAGATAGAGTTGTTGCAGGGAACATTTTCGGCGATCCACAGCAAAGCCATGGCAATGATCACTTCAAAAATCGAGGTGCTGGAAAAAACGCATGTAGACAGCGCTGAACAAATGATCAGCAGTGGCGACGATATGATTGAGCGCCTCAAATACATGGAGTCCCGCTTTACCCAGCTCAAGGAGCTGGGACGTGCGGGCTTTGAGTATGTCCGGGAGTACCGGCAAAAAATGCCTTCCTACCATGCTAAGCAACTTCGACTTGTGCAGCTCGAAATGTATCGCCATGTCACCCTGTCATTGGACAGTATCAACGTTATCCCCGAAGGCTGGGCTGAGCTCAACCAGATCGTCGATAACCTTACTGTCTCATATGAAAGCCTGAACGACGTCGTCACCGAGCGAGCCAGGATGAGACTGGACGAGCAGATCGATGGCTATGGCAGCCTCATTGAACAGTTCACTGCAATCGATGAGCACCTGGATTACCTGTCAGAAGAATATGAAGAATTCGTTCGCGCAGGCTACCTCGAGAAATTGCACAAACAGATCCGCTCCATTAACCAAAGCGCATTCACCCATCTTTCGCGTGCCGTTGAAAAAAGGCGCAAAAACCGGTTATCAGGCAGCCCTTACCAGGAGCGTCCAAGGCCAAGGAAAAAATTCATCAGGACACGCTTCTGGGGCTTGGTCAGCGGCGAGCCTCGCTTGACCGCCACTCTGGAGGAAACAGATTGGGTCGACGTGAAGCATCCATTTTCAGACGAAAACATCGTGACCTTCCATCGCAAACCAACCGGCGAATGGGTAGTTCATATAAAACCCGATACCCAACGGGAAATCTCGCCGCCTTTGCCCATCAGCCTGGCAAAAGGCGACGCTCTGCTCCAAGGTCTGGCTGAGTTCAAGGAAAAAATCAAAGAGCGCATCGCGCGACCTGACCGAACCTTCACCGGTATCCAATTGACCATCGACGCTCATGCGGCACGGATGGAGAAGATACATCGCGCCATTGACAAGTCACTGGAACGAAAACAGGCGCCCAACGATACACAGAGCACTCCGGCGGAGCAGCTAAAGGCTCTCTCGATCGGTGAACAATTGGCGGAAGAGTCAAAAGCGCTTTATGCCTATGGAGTCGTAACGGTACAAACGCTGGTAAAACAAAGCCCCCCTACCATGAGCGGTGTCATTTGGCTTAAGGAACGCAATCAGATTTTCATGAAGAAGATAACAACCAGGAAGTACCGGAAGGAAACCGCCGATTTTTATGATCGGTATGTCATCAAGGACATATCCTCCAAGAAGAGTCTCTGGTACGCAGATTTTTATTATTCGCAGAGCTGGGTGCCTGACCATGCCTTCCTCTCCGCCAATTTGAAGACATCCGAACAAGCTGCCGCCGGGCCCATCCAGAGGGCGCTCAGCCAACAACATCTGATTGACCAATACCGCAGCGAAATATCCATTGATCAAGCCAGGAAATTCTTCTTCAAATCACCTGAATAAATAAAACCGCAGGGCGCTTCATAGGTAAAAATTCAGCCGATGATCGCCCACGCTCTTGCCAGCCGAGCGAGTGCGGCCTCTATCGCCAGGGGCGGAACGGCCGCAAACCCCAGCACCAACCCAGCGCGCATTTGCAACGGCGGGGTAGTGGACAGCCAATAGCTGCTCAAGCCATTGATTTCTACTCCCGCGCCGGCTGCCTGTGCGATCAGCTCCTGTTCACGCTCCCTATTTTGCACTGCAACCGTTACGTGCAGTCCGGCAACTACCGACGGCATCTCACCCACCCCGGGAATATCCCGCGGCCATGCCGCCAACAGCGCATCGCGCCGTGCTAACGCGGCCCGGCGCATGCGCCTGATGTGCCGCTGGAAGTGCCCGGCGGCCATGAACTCGGCCATGACCGCCTGAGTGCTGATTTCAGAATGGCGCACATCCACCGCCCGACGTCGGGCGAAGGCATCGACCAGGCCGGGCGGCAGCACCAGATAACCCAGGCGCAACGCCGGAAACGCGACTTTGCCAAACGTCCCGACATACAGGACGCGGCCGCCGCGATCCAACGCAGCCAAGGGCGCCAGCGGCGCGCCGCTGTAGCGGTATTCGCCGTCATAGTCGTCCTCGACGACCCAGCCATCGTTGCGCTCGGCCCAGGCCAGCAGCTCAAGACGCCGCGGCAAGCTCATGACCACCCCGGTCGGATACTGATGGGATGGCGTCACGTAAGCCAGCCGACAGCGGTCCAGTGCAGCCAGCGCTGCACAATCGAGCCCGTCGCTGTCTACCGGTACGCCCCGCACGTCGCCACCGGCCACGGCAAACGCGTGCCCCGCGGCTCGATAGCCGGGATTTTCCACCGCGACGATGTCGCCAGGGTCCACCAGCAACTGTGCACAAAGGCTGATCGCCTGTTGCGCGCCACTGGTGATCACAATTTGCTCAGCCGAGCAGTGCAAACCCCGTGAACTACGCAGGTAGGCCGCGACCAGACCGCGCAGGCGCGCATCGCCTTGGGCATCGCCGTAGCACAACTGCTGCAGATCCGGTTTTCGCCAGAACGCCGCGTTCAGCTTGGCCCACACGTCGAAAGGAAACAGATCGAACGCCGGGACGCCGACCCGAAACGCTCTTGGCGGTCCGCTCGGGGGCTGGGCCAAATGATGCTTTTCGACCCGTTCGAGCGCGTTGCTGTGGATAACTTTGCTGGATGGAAACACAGGAGAATCAAGCTGAATTGTGGATAAGGCTGTGGATACCTCTGTTGAAAAGCCTGTGGATGGTTTTGTGGATAATTTTCCCGATGGCAATGCCAGCGGTGAAAGTTTCACCACGTAGGTACCGTCGCCTATTCGCCCTTCTATGAAGCCTTCGGCATACAGCTGGTCGTAGGCGCGTACCACGCTGTTGCGGGAAATCGACAACGCCGCCGCCAGGTCGCGGCTGGCCGGCAACCGTGTGCCGCTGGCCAGGCGCCCGTCCAATACCCGCGCACGCAAGGCTTGATAGAGCTGGCGACTGAGCCCATGGCGGCGGTCCAGCTCGATGCCGGCGGGGTTGAAAGACAATGGCGGTACGGCATCGGGCATGGCTGCACCTGGAAATGGACCTGTCGAATTGGTCGAAAGTGGCTCTTACAACAGACCAATAGCCTGCCTACGATGCAGGTAATCGCCAAGGAAAATTTCCATGTACAACCCAAAAGCCTTTGCTGTGGAAGACCTGCCTCACTTGCATCGCATGATGGATGACTGTCGCCTCGCCGTATTGATTACCCACGGCGAACACGGCTTGCAGGCCAGCCATCTGCCGCTGCTGCTGGACACTCGACAGGGGCCGAACGGAACCCTCCATGGGCATATGGCTCGCGCCAATCCGCAGTGGCGTGACTTGGAAGCCGGTGCCGAAGCGCTGGTGGTATTTGCAGGCGTCGACGCTTACGTCAGCCCGGGTTTCTACCCCGGCAAGGCCGAGCACGGCAAGGTCGTGCCCACTTGGAATTACCTCGCCGTCCACGCCTATGGCAACGCCGAGGTGTTCAGCGATCCTCAACGGCTGCGCAACCTGGTCGGCGAACTCACCCACCGCCATGAAAGCGCCCGCGCCCAGCCGTGGAAAATCGACGACGCCCCGGCGGAATACATCGACAGCATGCTCAAGGCCATCGTCGGCTTCGCCCTGCCCATCCAGCGTCTGGAAGGCAAGCGCAAGCTCAGCCAGAACCGCAGCCCCGCCGATGCCGCTGGGGTTCGCAACGGGCTCACCATGAGCCCCGACCCGCAGGACCAGGCGCTCGCACGCCTGATGTCTGAACAAATGCCTCAGGAGTGAACATGAGCCAGCTTGAGATCCGCCCTGTCACCGCTGCCGACCATGCCGCCTGGCTGCCGCTATGGCAGGCCTACTTGCGGTTCTACAACACCGAATTGCCGGCCGCGGTGAGCCAGAGCACCTGGCAACGTCTGCTCGATGACCGTGAGCCCACCCACGGCGCGCTCGCCTGGGATGGTGTTACGGCGGTGGGCCTGGTGCATTTCATCTACCATCGTTCCAACTGGAGCATCGAAAACTCCTGCTATCTGCAGGATCTGTTGGTTGCAGAACAACGCCGTGGTGCGGGGACAGGTCGCCAACTTATCGAATTCGTTTACACCACCGCCAAGGCCGACGGGTGCTGCAAAGTGCACTGGCTGACCCACGAGACCAACGCGACCGCGATCCAGCTCTACGAGCGCATCGCCGAACGCCCTGGCTACATTCAATTTCGCAAAGCCCTTTAAGGAACGCAGCATGTCGACTTCGCTCGCTGATTGGAAAGGTGCCCCGGCGCCGTTTACGCGCTTGCTGGAAGGACGCTTCATCCGCCTGGAAAAACTCGACCCGGCGCGTCACGCCGACGGCTTGTGGCAAGCCCTCGAAGGTCCCGGTGCCGACCCGAAACTCTGGGACTACCTGCCCTACGGCCCGTTCAAGGAGCGCAGCGGGTTCGATGCCTGGCTGAACAACCATGCGGCCAACATCGATCCGTATTTCTTCAGCGTGATCGACCGCGCCAGTGGCGACGTGCAAGGTATTCTCAGCCTGATGTCCATCGTGCCGGCCCAAGGCCGTATCGAGATTGGCCATGTCACCTTCGGCGCGCCGATGCAGCGCTCGCCGAAAAGTACCGAGGCGGTGTACCTGCTGGCGAAAGAGTGTTTCGCCCTGGGCTATCGACGCCTGGAATGGAAATGCAACAACGCCAACGCTCGCTCCCGGTATGCCGCCGAGCGGCTGGGATTTACCTTTGAAGGCGTATTTCGCCAGCATATGGTGGTCAAGGGGCAGAACCGCGACACCGCGTGGTATTCGATGCTGGACTCGGAATGGCCGGCGATCGGCGCAGCCTTCGAGCGCTGGCTGAGTGAGGAAAACCAGAGCGCGGATGGCCAGGTGCGCAGTCTCGCCCAGTGCCGAGCCTGACCCTCGGCGCGAACCGCTCGGTGCCTGCGCGGCGAGGGCGCTTGCTTCCTCGCCACGGCGCTTGCAGCCAGGATCAGCGCAGTTGCTGTGCCAACACCGCAATGTGCTCCGGCCCGATGCCGCAACAGCCGCCCAAATGGCTGGCCCCACGCTGACGCCAGTCAGCCGCCCAAAGCAGATAGCCCGGCGGATCGAGGTCTTCGCGCAGCGGGTCCAACCCGTCATTGGCTGTCGCTTCCTTGGGTTGCGGCGGGAAGGCGTTGGCGTAGGCACCAATGTGGATTTGCACGCCGAGACGCTCGAAGGTTTCGCGGGCCGCGTCGATCGCAGCGCCAATCACCTCGGGCTGGCTGCAATTGAACAGCAGCGTCTCGACCCCCAGCTCCGCCGCCACTGCCGCGGCGTCCGCCACCGGCTCGCCGGAGCGCAGGCGCGGGACTTCATCGGTGTCTTCGTCTTTCAAGGTAAACGACAGCCAGAACGGCTTGCCGTCCTTTGGCAGTCCGGCGTGAATGGCCCGCGCCTCGACGGTCGAGCTCTGGGTCTCGGCCAGCCACAGGTCGACATGGGGTGTCAGGCCAGCAACCAATGGCGCCAGCAGCTCGCTGGCGCGGGAGGCGTCGAACAGATCGGGACGGTAGGAACCGAACAGCGGTGGGAGCGATCCGGCTACCCGCACGGCTTTGCCTGAAGCCTGCACCGCCCGCCGGGCCAATTCCCCCGCCAATGCCGCCAACGCCTGGCCTTCCTCGGCAAAGCGCGCTTCACCGATATGAAAGGGCACCACGGCGTAGCTGTTGCTGGTGATCACATCGGCGCCGCTGGCGATATAAGCCGCATGCACCGCCTCCACAGCCTGGGGCGCTTCGCTGAGGGCCAGGGCCGACCACTCTGGCTGTCGAAACGGCGCGCCACGGCGCTGTAGCTCACGGCCCATGCCGCCATCGAGAATAGTTGTCCTTGCTGCGGCCATATGCGATTCACTCATAAGCTTATGAAAAATACTCACTATCGGAGTCGTTCTTATAACTATTTAATGCGCACTCTTACGCCAATCACAACCTGTTTTTCAGCCTGGGATTCATCGTGAAATTACCTCTACCGCTTGCCCTGGGCTTGACGCTGCTGGCCGCTTCCTCACCGATCCTTGCCGGCACCACGCTGGATCGTATCGAGCAGAAAAAAGAACTGGTCGGCGTGTTGATGGAAAGCTACCCGCCCTTCTCTTTTCTCAATGACCAGAACCAGCTCGACGGTTTCGACGTGGACGTCGCCAAGGCCGTCGCGCAAAAGCTTGGGGTCAAGCTGCGCTTGGAAACGCCCTCGTGGGATGTAATCGCGGCCGGCCATTGGAGCGGCCGCTACGACATCTGCATCTGCTCGATGACACCGAGCAAGGCCCGCGCCGAAGTGTTCGATTTTCCGGTGCAGTACTACGCCTCGCCAGCGGTGATCGTGGTCAACGCCAAGGACGACAGCATCCATGGCGCCAAGGACCTGAGCGGCAAGAAAGTCGGCCTCACCAGCGCCTCCAGCTATGAAAGCTATCTGAACAAGAACCTGGTGATCGAAGGCGCCGAGGATACCCGGTTGAGCTATCCGTTCGAGGACGTGCAGATCGCCCCCTACGATACCGACAACGTGGCGTTCCAGGACCTGGGCCTCGGCGCCGGAGTTCGGCTGGATGCGGTGCTGACCAACCTGGTGACTGCGCAGCCACGCCTGACCGACGACAAGCGCTTCAAACTGGCCGGCGAGCCGCTGTATTCCGAGCCGAACTCGGTTGCCATCGAGAAAGGCGACGCCGAGTGGAACAGCAAGGTGCGTGAAGTCTTCGCCCAACTGAAGCAGGACGGCACCCTGAGCAAGCTCTCGCAAAAATGGATCGGTGCCGACATCAGCCAATGAGTTCTTTTCCGCCCCCTATCCAGCCACCCCCACCGGTGGCTGAGTCGCGCCTGCAAAAAATCTTCGGTTTTCGCACACGGCTGTATCTGACCTGGGCCGCGATGCTGGTGCTGTTCGCCAGTTTTTTCCTGAGCTTTGACCTGAAGTTTTCGATCATCCTCGACAAACTACCGAACCTGCTGGGCTTGCACCTGGCGCCCAATGGTTTCCTGCAGGGCGCGGTGTTGACCTTGTTCTTGTGCGTGTGCTCGATCGTTGCGTCGTCGCTGCTGGGCTTCCTCACCGCCTTGGCCCGACTTTCCAGCAGCGCGGTGGCGTTCGGCATCGCCAGCTTTTATGCCTCGTTCTTCCGCGGCACCCCGCTGCTGATCCAGATCCTGTTGATCTACCTGGGCCTGCCGCAACTCGGCGTCGTCCCCGGCGCGATTGCCGCGGGAATCATCGCCCTGTCACTCAATTACGGTGCCTACTTGAGCGAAATCTTCCGTGCCGGAATCCTCGGCGTGCCTCACGGCCAACGGGAAGCCTCCCTCGCGCTGGGCATGGGCGAAACCGTGATCTTCTGGCGCGTCACCCTGCCCCAGGCCATGCGCACCATCATCCCGCCGACCACCAACCAGTTCATCTCGATGCTCAAGGACTCTTCGTTGATCTCGGTAATGGGGGTCTGGGAGGTGATGTTTCTGGCGCAGTCCTATGGTCGTTCCAGTTATCGGTATATCGAGATGCTGACTACGGCGGCGATTATTTACTGGTTGATGTCCATTGCGCTGGAGCTGATTCAGGCGCGGATGGAGCGGCATTATGGGAAGGCTTATTTGCATAATCGTTGAGCTGTTGTCGGGGGTTTGCAGGGGTGGTGCGTACTCTTAGGGGGTGGTGTACATATCCGTTGCTGCGGTAACGGCGGCTTATGGTTCCGCTCTTACAGCGGGTCACTTTTGAGAAGCGCAAAAGTAACCAAAACGCTCTTGCCCCACCACTCGGCACCTCGCCTGGGCTCGGTGTGCCCTCACTCCGGCATTGCTCCGTGGGCCGCCGCGAAGGGCCATCCATGGCCCAGCGCGGCTAACCCGGCATCCATGCCGGGTTACCCACTGCGCAATGCCTGCGTTCGGCCAGCGTGGTTAACGGGGCGCTGAGATCAAAATCAAAAGCAGAGCAAGAGCAACAGCAACAGAAACAGCGGGGCGCATGCCAGCACTGCGTAACTGACCCACCGCCTTGGGGGGGAGGCTCGCTCCCACACTGAACCTTCGACAGACCCAGACCTCACGGCATACAAGGATCCCTGTGGGAGCGAGCCTGCTCGCGAAGGGGCCGGACCATTCAAAGTCTTCAGTCCCAATCCTAAGGTCCCTCAACTCTGCAGCTTAGTGGTTAGACGGGAAGATCTGCCTGATGTACAGCAGAATCGCTAGCAGGTGAGGATTGGATATCACCTCCACCGATACTCCACCCCAACACTTCCAATGCATCACATCCGTCCTGTAACAACAGATGTGCGGCGTTGGTGAAATGCTCCAGGTCATAACCCTCGGCGTTTTTCATGCAGAGACAGGAAACACTGTTGAGTAAGTCGCGAGCGGCTTTGATGCGGTGCGCAGCGGTTTCCAGAAGATCGGAGGCCCCAGCTTCTGTGTCGATAAACAGTGTGGGGCCGACGCTGGTATTGGCTTGAAGGGGGTGATACTTGGTCATCGGTTTGCTCTCTTGAGTCAGGAGCTACCACCGTTCGCGGCTAAACGAATATTGGTGGCAGCTGTACGCGGGTTAGCCGACCGGACAAGAGAACCCGGCACACCCGAAGATGTCCCCCGCACAGCCGCCATAAATGTAAAACACAGGCAGCAAAAAGCGCCGCCATTGGGGGCGCTCGTGCACTCTTGTTCGACCGGCTAAGATCGATCACCGATTTTGTCGATGACGAGAGGACTATAGACGAGGTCCCAACGATACAACGCTGGATTTTTGTATCCCGGAACTATCCTACGCGAAACGCAGAATGGGTTTACAAAGCCAACTTTGGTCGGCGGCAAGCCTACCATCGCATGCTCAATCTGTATCAAGCAGTTGATCAATTGCGCTTTCAGAGGGAGCGCGTCTCTTCTCATCCCAAGGACCTAAACAAGCCTTCCGAACACGACGATTGCCCGCAAAACGCCGCTATCCCTCAACGGCCGAAAGCACAGAGTGTAACCCGATGAACAACTTCAGATGTCGATCAAACAGAAAGGCCCGTAAGAGCTGTAGGGCAAAGCCACGCACCCTGAAATCAAACCAGACGATGCGCTGATCGCAGCACGGACAGCCTACAGATTCCATCCGCCAAATCTTGCCTGCGGCGAGAACATGGCTGGCATCGCCATCCAGGGGGAGTTTCTAAAGTGCGACCTCATTCATGAGAGATCGCACTCGATGCCTACCAAACATGTATTCCTGCCCCAACATCTTGCACTGGCGATCGCCTTGGCACTGGGTTGTGTCGAGTCTTCGATAGCTCAGTCAGTTGCCGGGGAAACCCGCCCCCTGGAAACAACAACCGAGATGCAGGCTCGTCTCAAGGCGTTCATGGCGCCAACAGCGGATATAAAGCGCGACAACGTGACGGCCGCTCGCGAAGACGCCTTATTGAAGGACGACAGCAACGATCTGGTGATGGTCAGCAAGCAAGGCAGTCTCTTCGGGCTCACCGACGGCGGCGGCGGAGCGAATGTCTTGCAGCTGGATACCCAGGGAGGCGAATTAGGCGAAATACGCAATTTCCAGGATGTGTATCTGAAGCAAGGCGAATGGTCGAACGGCGGTCGTCTCGACGCAAATAGCCTGGTCGACTCGAAGGCCAGATTACTCAATAGCGGTCATATCAAAGGCGCGGTGCACGTTCTTGGCGATCTCACCAACCAAGGTACGGTGACCGGGCCGGTCTTCGTGGGAAAAAAGGGCCGTTTCAGCGGCAGCGGGACGGTCGATGCGCTGGACCTGGCGGGCACGCTGGAAGTCAGCCCCGCGAAGGGAGCCCCTTCGGTGACCAATGACCTGAAGTTTTCCAAGAGCGCGACGCTGGTTTACGCAATCGACGCCGAGAAAGGCAGCAGCACAATCAAGGTTGGCGGCACCGCTACGTTGGGCAATGCGACTCTGAAGATCGCTTCCGTACCGGGAGAATTCGTCGACACAAACAGACGCATCGTGATCGAGGCGGAAAAGATTGAAGGGACATTCGGCAAGGTCGTCGATGAACTCGCCTTTTTGACGGCCACACCTGGCTACACCCTGGAAAAACAGGTCGGGCTGACCTTCGAGCGCAACGATGTCCCGCTGGGAGAGGCAGCTTCCTCCGCCAACGCGCTCGAATTCGTGGACGCCATTCAACAGTCGCAACCGGTCAACCCGGCGCAGCCCGAACCCGGCATCGTGGCACCGGTTGCACAATCGCCTGCCGCCGAGCAGCAAGCCAATCGTGCAACGTCAGAGCCCACCGCATCACCCGCGGTTATAAGCGCCGAGGCCAAGCCCGCAGCCAAGCCAGAACTGGTCAAACCTGTCCCCAAACCCAACGCCGCCATCAACGCCCTGCTTGGCACCAGCATGGCCACTGCCGCTGTCGCCATCGACCAACTGAGCGGTCATGACACGGCAAATCTTGGCAACGCCACCCTGAACAGCGTCGCGCCGATCAGCTCGGGAATGCTTTCCGCCATGGGCCGGGACAATGCGGTGGGCGAACATGCCAACGGCCAAGTCTGGGTCCAGGCCATCGGCAACAGCGGTAGCCTCGCCAAGGAATTGGGCAGCTATGCCCTCAAGCATTCGACCAAGGGTCTTATGCTGGGAACCGATTGGGCTGTCAGCTCAAATTGGCGATTGGGCATCATTGGCAGCAAGACCCAGACACGACTGGACAGCTATCAATTCAACGGCGCGCTCGACAGTTGGCTCGTGGGTGCCTACGCCGTGCGCCAGGAAGGACCGCTGGCCCTGCGCCTGGGTGCCGTTTATGGTAGCCATGACGGCAACACCAAGCGCCATGTCGCGTTCAATGGTTTCAGGGATCGCCTCAAAGGTCGTTACGACGCCACGACGCAACAGGTCTTCGGACAGGTCGGCTACAACCTGGACGTCGGACAGTTCGATATAGAGCCCTACGTCCAATTGGGTTACCGACGCTACCAACGCGACGCCTATGCAGAAAAAGGTGGCGATGCCGCGTTGCGATACCACGACCAGGCCCAAGAACACTACAGCAGCGACCTCGGCCTGCGCCTCGCTCGCCCTTTTGTGTTCGACCAAGGCATGCGGTTGACGCCGCGCGTCGACGTCGGCTGGAAGCACCTATACGGCGACATCAGGGGCAGCTCCCATCAGCACTTGGTTAACGGCGGCAATACCTACACCATCAAAGGCGTCGAACTGGACCGTGACAGCTTGCTCTGGCAGGCAGGGCTAGATTTTGCCGTATCGCCACGTCATACCCTGGGACTGAATTACAACGGTGAAACGGGCCAGGACAACCGCAACGGTGCGCTGGTGGGGCAGTGGCGAATGACGTTTTGACGGGCAAAAAAAAGGGGAGCACCTGCTCCCCCGAGGTAAAACGTTGCATCGAGGCTGTTTGGCTCAGCCTTCGATTTCGACCAGGATTTCCCCCGGATTGACCCGGTCGCCCTTGGCGACGTGAATGGCCGTGACCTTGCCCGGGATGGCTGCCTGGACTTCGGTCTCCATTTTCATGGCTTCGGTAATCAACACGGCTTGGCCGGCCTTCACCACATCGCCTTCCTTGACCAGCACATCGACGATGTTGCCCGGCATGGTGGTGCTGACGTGGCCTGGCGCAGTGGCTTGATTGCGCTTGCTGCTGCCGCCACTGACAAATTCGTTGAGCGGTTCGAACACGACCTCTTCCGGCATGCCGTCGATGGACAGATAGAAATGACGCTTGCCCTCGGCCTTGACGCCCACACCGGTGATGTCGACGCGGTAGGTTTCGCCGTGGACATCAATGACGAACTCGGTAGGTACACCCTCGCCGCCGGCGGAACTCACGCTGCCGGCTTCTGGAATCGGCAGCAGGACTTCAGGGGTCAAGGTGCCCGCTTCACGCTCTTCGAGGAACTTGCGCCCGATGTCCGGGAACATCGCATAGGTCAGCACGTCTTCCTCGGATTTGGCCAAGGCGCCGATCTCGCCACGCAGCCGGGTCATCTCCGGCTTGAGCAGGTCGGCAGGCCGTACGTCGATCACGTCTTCACTGCCGATGGCCTGGCGGCGCAGCTTCTCGTTCACCGCACCTGGCGCCTTGCCGTAGCCGCCTTGCAGATAGAGCTTCACCTCGTTGGTGATGGTCTTGTAGCGCTCGCCGGCCAGCACGTTGAAGAATGCCTGGGTGCCGACGATTTGCGAGGTCGGGGTTACCAGCGGCGGGAAGCCGAGGTCTTCGCGCACGCGCGGGATTTCCGCCAGTACTTCGTTCATGCGATTGAGTGCGCCCTGCTCTTTCAACTGGTTGGCCAGGTTGGAAATCATTCCGCCTGGTACCTGGTTGACCTGGACGCGGGTGTCCACCGCGGTGAACTCGCTTTCGAACTGGTGGTACTTCTTGCGCACGGCGTAGAAATACAGGCCGATTTCCTGCAGCAGTTCCAGGTCCAGGCCGGTGTCGAACTCGCTGCCCTTGAGGGCGGCTACCATCGATTCGGTACCCGGATGGCTGGTGCCCCAGGCGAAGCTGGAAATTGCCGTATCGATGTGGTCGGCGCCGTTCTCGACAGCCTTGAGCTGGCACATCGCGGCGAGGCCGGCGGTGTCATGGGAGTGGATGAACACCGGCAACGATTGCTCGGCCTTCAGCGCCTTGACCAGTTCGCCAGTGGCATAAGGGGTCAGCAGGCCGGCCATGTCCTTGATCGCCACCGAGTCGCAACCCATGGCTTCCATCTGCTTGGCCTGGGCCACGAATGCGTCGATGGTGTGCACCGGGCTGGTGGTGTAGGCGATGGTGCCCTGGGCGTGCTTGCCGGCGGCCTTCACCGCTTCGATGGCGACCCGCAGGTTACGCACGTCGTTCATCGCGTCGAAAATACGGAACACATCGATGCCGTTGACCGCGGCCTTGGCGACAAATGCTTTGACCACATCATCGCTGTAATGGCGATAACCGAGCAGGTTCTGGCCGCGCAGCAGCATTTGCAAGCGAGTGTTGGGCAGCGCTGCGCGCAGTTGGCGCAGGCGCTCCCACGGATCTTCTTTCAGAAAGCGCACGCAGGCGTCGAAGGTGGCGCCGCCCCAGACTTCCAGCGACCAATAGCCGACTTTGTCGAGCTTGTCGCAGATCGGCAGCATGTCTTCGGTGCGCATGCGGGTGGCGAGCAGCGATTGGTGGGCGTCGCGCAGGATTGTGTCGGTAACGTGGATCTTCTTGGACATTGTCATGATTCCTTACAGGCCTGCGTGGGCGGCAATGGCGGCGGCGATGGCCAGGGCCAGCTCTTCGGGTTTGCGCTTGATCGAGTAATTGGTCAGTTCCGGGTGGCTTTCAACAAAGCTGGTGTTGAACTGGCCGCTGCGGAATTCCGGATTGCGCAGGATCTCCTGGTAATACGCGGCGGTGGTCTTGACCCCCTGCAGGCGCATGTCATCCAGGGCTCGCAGACCTCGGTCCATCGCTTCTTCCCAGGTCAGCGCCCAAACCACCAGTTTCAGGCACATCGAATCGTAGAACGGCGGAATGGTGTAGCCGGTATAGATCGCCGTGTCGGTGCGCACCCCCGGGCCACCCGGTGCGTAATAGCGGGTGATCTTGCCGAAGCTGGGCAGGAAGTTGTTTTTCGGGTCTTCGGCATTGATGCGAAACTGCAACGCAAAGCCCCGGTGCTGGATGTCTTCCTGCTTGACCGACAATGGCAGCCCGGAGGCGATGCGGATCTGCTCGCGAACGATGTCGATACCGGTGATTTCTTCGGTGATCGTGTGTTCCACCTGCACCCGGGTGTTCATCTCCATGAAGTACACCTCGCCCTCGGCGAGCAGGAACTCCACGGTGCCGGCGTTTTCGTAGCCCACGGCCTTGGCGGCGCGCACCGAGAGGTCGCCGATGTAGGCGCGCTGCTCGGGTGTCAGCTGCGGGCTTGGAGCAATTTCGATCAGCTTCTGGTTACGGCGCTGGATCGAGCAATCCCGTTCGAACAAATGCACCACGTTGCCAAAACTGTCACCGAGGATCTGCGCTTCGATGTGCTTGGGATTGACGATGCATTTTTCCAGGAACACTTCCGCCGAACCGAACGCCTTGGTGGCTTCGGAGATGACCCGTGGGAAGGCCTGTTCGAGTTCTTCGCGACTGTTGCAGCGACGGATACCACGGCCACCGCCGCCGGACGTGGCCTTGAGCATGACCGGGTAACCGATCCGATCACCTTCGGTCAGGGCTTCTTCAATACCCGAGACATTGCCTTCGGTGCCCGGCGTCACCGGCACGCCGGCCTTGATCATGCTGCGGCGCGCTTCGGTCTTGTCGCCCATGCGGCGAATGACTTCCGCCGACGGGCCAATGAATTTGATCCCGCGCTCGGCGCAGATGTCCGCCAGTTCGGCGTTTTCCGAGAGGAAGCCGTAACCGGGGTGCAACGCATCACAGCCGGTTTCCACCGCCAGGTTCACCAGTTTGCGCGGATTGAGGTAGCCGGCCAGCGGATCGGCGCCGATGCTGTGGGCCTCGTCCGCCCGCTTGACATGCAAGGCATGACGGTCGGCGTCGGAGTAGACCGCGACCGAGCGAATGCCCATTTCGGCGCAAGCGCGCACGATGCGGACGGCAATCTCACCGCGGTTGGCGATCAGGATCTTTGTTATCAATTGGAGGTTCCCTTGAGCCGGTGATACCCACGGCCTGAGGTCCAGGCCGATGCGTGACCAGATGTAACAATTGGTCGCAGCTCCACACTAGTCCCGGTCGTTGATTAACAAAAATGAATATTTGTTGGGCGGAGCATAAGCAAAGACTTATAGTTGCCTCGCCCGCGTTGCTCCAGAGAGTTAGAAATATGCGTAAGTCATTGATGCGTATGACGTTGCGTCAGCTGCAAATTTTTAATGAGGTATGCGACCTGAGGTCATACAGTCGCGCAGCCGATGAAATGTCTCTCACACAGCCGGCCGTTAGCCTACAGATTCGATCCCTTGAAGAGCTGATTGGCCAGCCGCTGTTTGAGTATGTCGGAAAAAAACTCTATATGACCGAAGCGGCCGAAGCCCTTCAACGCGCCAGCCGCGATATTTTCGGGCGACTGGAAAATCTCGACATGCAGCTTTCTGACATGCAGGGTTCGTTGCAGGGGCAATTGAAGCTGGCGGTAGAGTCCAGCGCCAAATATTTCGTCCCGCACCTGTTCGCCGCGTTCAAGCGTCAGCATCCCGAGGTCAACCTGAACCTCACCGTGGTCAATCGCGGCCAGGTGATCCGGCGCCTTTCAGACAACCGTGATGACCTGGTGATCATGTCCATGGTGCCCCAGGACATGGGCCTGGAATTCCTGCCATTTCTCAACAACCCGATCGTTGCCGTGGCGCCACCCGACCATCCGCTTTGCCACACCGGCCCGCTGCGCCTGCAAGACCTGGAACCTTATACGCTGCTGTTGCGCGAGCCCGGTTCGGGCACGCGGTTGGCGTGCGAGGAGTATTTCAAGGAGAAGCGGGTGCATTTCACCCAGACGCTGGAAGTGGCGTCGGCGGAGGCCCAGCGCGAGTGCGTCGTGGCCGGGCTGGGCGTGGCGCTGTTGACGCGCCACGCCGTAAGCCGCGAGCTAAGCTCCGGCGCACTCATCGAGTTGCCGGTTGAGGAGTTGCCGCTGTACCGCAGCTGGTGCCTGGTGCAGGCCCGGGCTAAGCGTCTGTCACCGGTGGCTCATGCCTTCCTGGCATTCGTGCGCGGCGAACGCGCCCAGATTATCGGCCTGGTTGAGCGTTTCGACGGGAAGCCGCCGGCGCCGCCTGCCAGTAGTTGAACTCTACGGCGTCAGGAAAATCGTTGATTTCTGCCAGAAGCTGCCGTTGCTCATAGCGATCTTCGATCGCACGGCGGAACGCCATGCGGCGTTGATCTTCCTGTTGGCGACGGGTTTTGGCGGCGCTGCGGTCTTCGTAGGACTGGGTCATGTCGAGACTCCCAAGACGTATACGGGAGTTACAAGATGACGGCGCGGGATGACGTTTTGGCGGCGCGAGCGTTACAGAACGATGAATTCGGGGCAGAGCAGATTTGTGGCGAGGGGATTTATCCCCGCTGGGCTGCGCGATAGCCCCTGCGCATTGCTTGACTACCGTATTGGGCAGGTTTGCGTCTGCTGCGCAGCCAAGCGGGAGCAAGCTCCCTCGCCACAGAAGCCTTCAATTCAGCAACAGCGCTCAGTCATCCAGCGCCTTTACCGACTTGGGCGACAACCGCAAGCTGCGAAGGCTGCGCTTCACACTCTTGAGATGGTTGACCAGGCTCGGGCCGCGCGCCATGGCGACGCCCATGGCCAACACATCAATGACCACCAGATGCGCGATGCGCGAGGTCAGTGGCGTGTAGATTTCCGTGTCTTCATGCACGTCGATCGCCAGGTTCACCGTCGACAATTCAGCCAATGGCGTCTGGCTCGGGCACAAGGTGATCAGCGAGGCACCGCTTTCGCGTACCAGGTTCGCAGTGATCAACAAGTCCTTGGAGCGACCCGACTGGGAAATACAGATCGCCACGTCGGTAGGCTTTAACGTGACCGCCGACATTGCCTGCATGTGTGGATCGGAATAGGCCGCCGCCGTGAGCAGCAGACGGAAGAACTTGTGCTGGGCATCGGCCGCGACTGCGCCAGAAGCGCCAAAACCATAGAACTCGACACGTTGCGCCTGGGACATGGCCGTGACCGCTTTTTGCAGCGCCACCGGATCGAGTTTCTCGCGGACCTCCATCAGGGTGTGCAGGGTCGTGTCGAAGATTTTCAGGCTGTAATCGGCGACCGAATCGTCTTCATGAATCGCGAACTGGCCAAAACTTGCACCCGCCGCCAGGCTCTGCGCCAATTTGAGCTTCAGGTCCTGGAAACCAGAACAACCGATTGCGCGGCAAAAGCGCACGATGGTCGGCTCGCTGATGCCGACGCTGTGGGCCAGGTCAGCCATGGAGCTATGCATCACGGCCGCTGGATCAAGAAGTACGTGATCGGCGACTTTCAGCTCCGACTTGCGCAGCAAGTGGCGTGACTGGGCGATGTGTTGCAACAGGTTCAAGGGGCTGGACTCTTGTTATGGGGCGGGTGCCGGGATGTAGCAAGCTTGTAGTTATACTACAAGAATTGGCGCTTTGCCTGTCCAAAACGTAACTGGATTGCCTCGCGGTCCTTTGTTTTGGCAGAGGATCGCCAGATGTAGCAGCTAGTATGAAGGCGCAAACCCTCTGTGCCGCCGATCCGGTGATTTCCAGACGCGACCTGAGCCTCCGACGTGGGCAAAAGACCGCCTTTTGTCCATCCCCTATTACTTGCCGTCCCGACAATATAGCCCAGCGACAATAAGCGGCAGAAAGCAACCAATAACTGAACAACCCCATTACGAACCAACTTTTTCTTACAATACCCAGCACAACTTCTCCAACATTAATAAATCAAAGTGGATATATTAGCTCCCGCAGGACGCAATCAACTTTAACTACAGGAGTACTATTATGAAAATCATCACTAAAGACTGGACCGCACACCTCGACCGGATGCCAGGCGCCGCGTCTTTCCGCACCTTTGGCACTGTCACTGTAGCCAATAGCGGTGTGGTCCCCAAGCTGGTACGCAGCGACATACAAGATAAATCTTTCGATCTGCGACTGGACTTGAAACTTGAACAATCCAACGAAACCTCACTACCAGTACTCACGGACAAGCTTGTGGAATACAAAGAATTGGGGAACTCTAATATCACTGGCGTAAGTATTTTTTACGAAGGACAGTTAGTGCATCATATCGATGAAGTGCTCGTGACAAACTAAGCTTAAGCCTCATAAGTTCCCGTCAGACGGCCTGGCTGTTTGACGGGAACCTTCGTAATTCAGGCTCATTCAATCCTGCTGTTGCGCCCGCAACAGCGCAGCCAGCCCCTCAGCTTCCACCGGCCGGCTGATCAGATACCCCTGAACCTCATCGCAACCCTCGTGCCTGAGAAAATCCAACTGCTCCTGCCGCTCGACGCCTTCGGCCACAACCTTGAGCGACAACCCATGGGCCATGGCGATGATTGCCCGGGTGATGGCTGCGTCCTCCCCGCCCTCCGCCAGGCCACGAACGAATGCCTGGTCGATCTTGACGTAATCCACCGGAATACGCTTGAGATAGCTCAGCGAAGAATAGCCGGTGCCAAAGTCATCAATCGCCAGCTTGACCCCAAGATCACGCAGTTGCTGGAACGTAGCGATGATGTGCTCGACGCTGTCGAGCAACTGGCTCTCGGTCAGCTCCAGCTCCAGATATTGCGGCGCCAGGCCGGTCTCCTCCAGCACTTGGCGTACAAGACTGACCAGTTTGCCCTGGCGCAGCTGATGTACTGAAAGGTTGACTGATACCCTGATAGGCGCAAGCCCCTGGCGCTGCCATTCGCACGCCTGCCAGCAGGCCTGGCGGAGCACGAATTCGCCGATCGGTCCGATCAGCCCGGTCTCCTCGGCCAAGCCGATGAAGTCAGCGGGCGGAATCTGGCCCAAGGTCGGATGGTCCCAGCGCACCAGCGCCTCGGCCGCGTTCAGGCGGCCTGTCGCCAGGCACAGTTTGGGCTGGTAGAAAACGCTCAATTGCTCTTCCTCAAGCGCCTTGCGCAACTGGTTTTCCAATTGCAGACGTTCCAGCGTGCTGGCCTGAAGGCTATCGGTATAGAACTGGAAGCTATTGCCGCCCAGATGCTTGGCGTGTTGCATGGCCATGTTCGCCTGGCTGACCAACATGGAGATTTCCCGGGCGTTATCGGGCAACAGGCTGATGCCGATCGAAGCGCTGACCACCAGCTCATGTCCTTCGATCGTCAGTGGCAGCCGCAACTTGGCAGACAGCCGAGTCGCAACCCTCGCCAGGCTGGACAGATTGCCATAGGCGTCGAACAGCACGGCGAACTCGTCTCCCGACAACCGGGCAATGGTGTCGGCCTCGGGCAACGCATTGATCAGGCGGCGAGCCATCTTCTGCAGCAACTGGTCGGCGATGTCGTGACCGAGGCTGTCGTTGAGCAACTTGAAGCGATCAAGGTTGATATGCAGCAGTGCCAAGCTCCGGCGCCCGCCCTGGCGAACCCGTTGATGGGCCTCGTGCAGGCGTTCGCGGAACAGCGAACGGTTCGCCAATCCGGTCAGCTCGTCGTAATGAGTGAGGTAGCGCATCCGCTCCTCGGATTCGCGACGGGCCGAAAGATCGGCGAAGAAGCCAACTATATGACTGACATTACCTCGCGAATCGCGCACCACGTTCAACTGCAGCCACTGTGGATAGAGCTCACCGTTGGCCCGCGCCTCCACCAGTTCGCCTTGCCAGGTGCCATGCTGCTTGAGGGCCTGGCGAATGATTGGATAGTGCCGGCGTGCATCGCGACTGCAAGGCAAGTCGACCACGCTGCGCCCGAGCATTTCGGCAATACCGAAGCCGGTCACCCGCACGAACGCCTGGTTGGCGGCCAGCAACGCGTAGCTGGGATCGAAGATCACAATGCCTTCGCTGGCCGCTTCGAAGACCGTGGCCGCCAGTTGCCGCTGCTGTTCAAGCTCTTTGCTGGCGCTGATGTTGCGCCGGGTGCCGACCATGCGCAGCACCCGACCAGTGACGCTGCGCTCCACCGCCCGGCCACGGTCTTCGATCCAGACCCAATGACCATCGCCATGACGTACACGGTACTCGATCTGGTAATCCTCGCTACGGCCTTTGAGATGCTCGACCAAGGCACGCTTCAACGCGGGTAAATCCTGTGGATGCAGGCGCGGGGTGAGATGACTGAGCATGGCCGTTACGTACTCGGGTTCCAGGCCGAACAGCTCCTTGAGTTGGGTGTGATGGACTTCATCGGTTTGCAGATTCCAGTCCCACAACCCCAGCTCACTGGCCTTGAGCGCCAATGCCAGGCGCGCTTCGCTTTTACTCAGCGCCTGGCTGGCCGCCTCCAGCTCAAGGCTGCGCTGTGCCACCCGCGCCTCCAGGCCAACCTGTGCCGTACGCAACAGCGCTTCGGCAGAACGGCGTTGTTCGACCTCACGGGCCAATGCCTCGTTAAGCTGCGCGCCGCGGGCTTGTGCCTGCTGCAGATGCTCGATCAGCGCCTGGTTCTGGAAGCGGCGCAGCATGCCGTTCTGTATCAGCCGATTGACCTGCCAGGCCACCACACTCAGCGAAACCAGCACCACCAGCCCAAGCCAGCCCCAGCCACACTGTTGCTCATCGCCACCCCAGAAGAGATAACCGATGGCCGGCAACAGGCAAGGCAAGGTAAAGGACAGGTACGCCGGAAGGCTCACGGCATAGGCGACGCTCGCCGACAGCGTGGCCGCGCCGATCAGGCCGAATACCCACGCCTGTTGCTGAAAGCTGTCCGCCGGGACCAGGGCGATACCGGCACCGGCCAGCGTCAGGCCGGTCATGGCCGAGCCCAGCAGGAACATGCGCAACCAGATCGGATGCGCCTGGCGCCTTGGCATCGCCGAATCGAACGCGGCCACTTGAATCACCCGCAACGCCACCAGCGATAGCAACCAGACCAACCAGACGCTGACCAGGAAGTAGCGCGACGGCGTCCACAACAGCGCCGCACACACCAGCCCGTTGACCAGCATGAACAGCGTGGGCAGCAGCGAGCCCTGATACAACAGCCTGGTGCGTTCGACGGCCATTTCCGTGGCGTACTGCTTGCAGATGAGGCGGGGCTCCACGCAGGGTCCCGCCAGATCGGAATTGGAGGTCATAGGCGATGTTCTTGTTCTTATTCAGGGGGCGCGTGCTGCACCCGAAACGAGCACCGAGCATACACAAGCCAAAGGCCATCCCACACTGCTCCCGCTCATAAAAACAGCGAAAAAGCCGCCATTTCATTGGGTAATAACCCTGGAAAGCGAGCCCCGCCCATGCTTGTAGCCACTGACCAACCGGTCATCACCCAGGCGGCTTTTTATCGGCTGATGCAAAGCTCGGTTTGCCCGGGGTGACGCCGCACCCTAGAATGCCTCGATGCGCGATGATCTCTCCCTTCTGCTGAATTCTCTTAACGACGCCCAACGCCAGGCAGTTGCTGCCTCCGTCGGCCGTCAATTGGTCCTGGCCGGTGCCGGCTCCGGCAAGACCCGAGTGCTGGTGCACCGTATCGCCTGGTTGATCCAGGTTGAAAACGCCTCGCCCCATTCGATTCTGTCGGTGACCTTCACCAACAAGGCCGCTGCCGAGATGCGCCATCGCATCGAGCAGTTGATGGGCCTCAACCCGGCCGGCATGTGGGTCGGCACGTTCCACGGCCTGGCGCATCGCCTGTTGCGGGCCCATTGGCAGGAGGCCGGCCTGAGCCAGACCTTCCAGATCCTCGACAGCGACGATCAACAGCGCCTGGTAAAACGTGTCATCCGCGAACTGGGCCTGGACGAACAGCGCTGGCCCGCCCGTCAGGCCCAATGGTTCATCAACGGCCAGAAAGACGAAGGCTTGCGCCCGCAGCACATCCAGGCCAGCGGTGACCTGTTCCTGGCGACCATGCGCAGCATCTACGAAGCCTATGAAGCGGCATGCCAGCGCGCCGGGGTCATCGACTTTTCCGAGCTGCTGCTGCGAGCCCTGGATCTGTGGCGCGACCACCCGGGCCTGCTGGCGCATTATCAGAAACGCTTCCGGCATGTGCTGGTGGACGAATTCCAAGACACCAACGCTGTTCAGTACGCCTGGTTGCGCCTGCTGGCCAAGGGTGGCGACAGCCTGATGGTGGTGGGTGACGATGACCAATCGATCTATGGGTGGCGCGGCGCCAAGATCGAAAACATTCATCAGTACTCGGCGGATTTCCCCGACGCCGAGGTCATCCGCCTGGAGCAGAACTACCGCTCCACCGCCGGTATCCTCAAGGCCGCCAATGCGTTGATCGCGAACAATACCGGGCGCCTGGGCAAGGAATTGTGGACCGACGGCGGCGAAGGCGAGGCAATCAATCTGTACGCTGCCTTCAATGAACACGATGAGGCCCGCTATGTGGTGGAAACCATCGAGAGCGCGTTGAAAACCGGCCTGGCTCGCAGCGATATCGCCATTCTGTATCGCTCCAACGCCCAATCGCGGGTGTTGGAAGAAGCCCTGCTGCGCGAACGAATCCCTTACCGGATCTATGGTGGCCAACGCTTCTTCGAGCGCGCGGAGATCAAGAACGCCATGGCCTACCTGCGCCTGATCGAAGGGCGCGGCAACGACGCGGCCCTGGAGCGGGTGATCAACGTGCCGACCCGAGGCATCGGCGAGAAAACCGTCGAGGCGATTCGCGACCATGCGCGCCATAGCCACGTGTCGATGTGGGAGGCCATGCGCCAACTGGTCGACAACAAAGGCGTTACCGGGCGCGCCGCCGGTGCGCTGAAAGCGTTCATGGACCTGATCGAAGACCTCGCCGCCAAATGCGCCGAGATGCCGCTGCACCTGATGACCCAGACCGTCATCGAGCAGTCCGGCCTGATTGCCTACCACGAGGCGGAAAAAGGCGAGAAAGGCCAGGCGCGGGTGGAAAACCTCGAGGAGCTGGTCAGCGCCGCGCGCAACTTCGAAAACACCGAAGAAGACGAGGACCTGTCCCCGTTGTCAGCGTTCCTCGGTCATGCCTCCCTGGAGGCCGGCGACACTCAGGCCGACGAGCATGAAGACAGCATTCAGCTGATGACGCTGCACAGCGCCAAGGGCCTGGAGTTCCCGTATGTGTTCCTGGTGGGCATGGAGGAAGGCTTGTTCCCTCACAAGATGAGCCTGGAGGAGCCGGGACGCCTCGAAGAGGAACGCCGCCTGGCCTACGTCGGTATTACTCGGGCCATGCAGAACCTGGTGCTGACCTACGCTGAAACCCGTCGCCTGTATGGAAGCGAGACTTACAACAAGGTGTCACGCTTCGTACGCGAAGTGCCGAAAGGCCTGATCCAGGAAGTACGCCTGTCCAACAGTGTCAGCCGACCGTTCGGCGGCAACCAGCAAGGCACCAGCAGCCTGTTCGGCGGTAGCGACATTCCGGAAACCGGCTTCAGCCTCGGCCAGGCTGTGCGGCATTCGGTGTTTGGCGAAGGCGTGATCCTCAATTTCGAAGGCGCCGGTGCCCAGGCCCGAGTTCAAGTGAACTTCAGCGAAGGCAGCAAATGGCTGATGCTGGGGTATGCGAAGCTGGAAGCGATCTAAAAGAACCTGTGGGAGCGAGCCTGCTCGCGAAGGGGTTGGATCAGTTGACATTGATGTCACTGATACATCGTCTTCGCGAGCAGGCTCGCTCCCACAGGGAACCATTCAGCGTTCCGATAGAACTTGTCCCCCTTTCCTACAGCCCAAAGCGAACAGGCCTTCTTGCGCATCTGAAGCTGAACCTCAGCTGTCACGCAAAAGCCCGAAACACTCTGCCGCTAGCCAGCAACAGTTCACCTGTGCAACATGGCGCGCGTGCTATCCACAAATGGGAATGCCTTAATATGAAACGTTTTCTTAGCATCGCCATGGCGTTGTGCATCGGCCTGACGATGGCCATCGACGCCAATGCCGCCAAGCGTTTTGGCGGTGGTAAAAGTTCGGGCGCCGCCCCGACTCACCAGACCAGCCAGATGGCGCCGTCCTCTGCCGCCGGTTCAACCGCTGCCACCGCAGGCGCGGCCGGTGCGGCTGGCGCTGCCACCAAGGCCAGCGGTGCTTCGCGCTGGCTCGGCCCACTGGCCGGTATCGCCGCCGGTGGCCTGCTCGCATCCATGTTCATGGGCGACGGCTTCCAGGGCATGCAGATCTTCGACATCCTGATCATGGCGGTCATCGCCTTCCTGGTCTTCCGCTTCATTGCCGCCCGTCGTCGCAAGCAGCAGGAGCAACTGGCTCCGGCCGGTCACGCGCCGATGCAGCGTGAAGTGTTCAACCAGCAGCCTGCCAGCGGCTCGATCTTCGGTGGCGCAGCCGCTCCAGCGGCCGCCCGCCCGGTGATCAACGCACCCGCCTGGTTCAACGAACAACGCTTCATCGAAGCCGCTCGCAGCCACTTCATGTCCTTGCAGCAGCATTGGGACTCGAACGAAATGGACAAGATCGCCGAGTTCGTAACCCCGCAATTGCTGGAGTTCCTCAAGCGCGAACGCGCCGAACTGGGCGACGGCTACCAGTCCACCTACATCGACAACCTGCAGGTGCAACTGGACGGCGTCGATGATCGGGCAGACAAGACCATCGCCACCCTGACCTTCGTCGGCGTGTCGAAAGACTCTCGCTTCGACCAGGGCGAAGCGTTCAGCGAAAGCTGGAACATGGAACGTGCCCAAGGCGAGAACCAGCCTTGGCTGGTTGCGGGTATCCGCCAGAACGGCTGAACCTTCGCGCATTTCGCATGTTGAAATAAAACCCCGGCCTCGGCCGGGGTTTTCTATTTCACGGTTGCATCTATAGCGAGCTACTGTATAAACCGCCCCATATGAAACCGCGCCATTGAGAAAGAGGATCCCCGGACGTGGAAGAAATCATCGAACAACTGCGTGAAGCCAACGAACCTGTGCCGGTTCCACTGGAGTTGCCTGACGAAGACTTGCTGGTAGAGATCGAGGAGCAACTGTTCATCGATATCCCCTTCGTCTTCAGGGAGTTTTTGCTGACTGTCAGCGATGTCGTCTACGGCAGCCTGGAACCGGTGACCGTTACCGATCCGCAATCCCACACCTACTTGCCCGACGTGGCAGCCAATGCCTGGGATGCGGGTGTCGATCGCAGCCTGATCCCGATCTGCCAGGACGGCGACGATTATTATTGCGTCGAAGAAGACGGCACTGTGGTGCTGTGGCAGGCCGAGGAAGAGCTGATTGCCGAGGAAACCTGGGAATCGGTCTGGCACTGGGCGCGGGATGTCTGGCTGGAAAGCTGACGCGCCCATGCCTGGCGCCGGTCAATGCCCGGATGATTCCTTGTGATTGTCCAGCGTATCGAGCAAGGCCACCTGCATCCGCGTATGCAGGCGGACGAACCAGCGCCAGAGCAGCGCCGCCACTGCAGTCGCCACCACGGCAATCAATACCAGCAACTTGTTGGTCGGCAGGATACTGGCCGACAAGGCTGCCAGCAGCAGGAAAATCACCAGCAGCGAGAGGATCGGGATCACTTCGGCGATGACCCGACGCACGCGCTGCGTGTGGCGGCCGGCCATCTCCGGCGTGACACCCAACTCCGCCAGCAGCATCGACAGCGCCTTGAGCTTGCGGTACGCAGCGATCAGGAACGGTAGCGACAACAGCAGCGCCCCACCCCAGATCAATGCTTTTTGCCAGCTCGGATCGCTGATCCAGGCTTGCAGGTAAACCGACATCCGCTCGGCGAAATAGCCGCCCGAAACAAAAATCGCGATGACCAATGCCAGGTTGATACCGACCTGCAGCAGGATTCGCCTGATCATGGCGGCCACCATGGCGCTCTCGCCCCGTGGCTGAATACTGCGCAACCATTCACCATACATGCCCAGCACGCGCGTCAGCCGTTGCGGCATTGCCGAGGCCAGCCTAACTGACAGCGGATCCGCGGCCCTGATCAAGTAAGGCGTCAACAGCGTGGTCAGTACCGACACAGCCACCGCCACCGGGTAAAGAAAATCGCTGGTGACCTGCAAGGTCATGCCCAGCGAAGCGATGATGAACGAAAATTCGCCGATCTGTGAAAGTCCCATCCCGACTCGTAGGGAGGTGCGTCCGTCATTGCCGGCGATAAAGGCGCCGAGACCACAGGAGAGCATCTTGCCCAGCACGACTGCGCAGGTGATCACGGCAATCGGCCAGGCGTATTCAAGCAAAATCGCCGGATCGAGCATGAGCCCGATCGCCACGAAAAATATTGCGCTGAACAAGTCGCGCACCGGCTCTACCAAGCGTTCGATTTTCAGCAACTGCCGGGACTCGGCCATGATCGCACCGATCAGGAATGCCCCCAGCACCATGCTGTACTCAAGCTTCACCACCAGCAGGCAGAAGCCGAAGCAAAGTCCCAACACCGTGATCAGCAGCATCTCGTTACTGTCGAATTTTGCCACGTACGCCAGCAATCTGGGCACCAGCAGGATCCCGATGACCAACGCCACGATCATGAACAACGACAACTTGCCGACCGTGGAGAACACCTCGCCGGAACTCACCGTGCCGCTGACGGCAATGCTCGAGAGCAAGGCGATGATGCCAATGCCAAGGATGTCCTCGACGATCAGCACCCCGAAAATCAGCTGCGCAAAGCGCTCGTTTTTCATTTTCAGGTCATTGAGCGCCTTGACGATGATCGTGGTCGAGGAGATGGCCAGGATCGCGCCAAGAAACAGCGAGTCCATGGTATTCCAGTCGAACCAGCGGCCGATTTCATAGCCGATCCAGATCATCAGGACGATTTCGAGGAATGCTGCGATGAACGCCGTGGCGCCAACCTTGAACAGTTTGCGCAGGCTGAATTCCAGCCCGAGGCAGAACATCAGGAAGATCACCCCCAGCTCGGCCAGGGTCTTGATGGTTTCTTCGTCGTGGATGAAACCAAACGGTGGCGTATGCGGGCCGATGATGAAGCCGGCGACGATATAGCCCAGCACCACCGGTTGCTTGAAACGATGAAAGAGTACCGTTACCAGCCCCGCCACCAGCATGATGATCGCCAGGTCCTGAATGAAGCTGATGGCATGCATGGTGGGGCTCCTTGTGTGAAATGACTCGATGCGGAGTCGGGCGATTCCGGTCCTTTTGTAGGAAATGCCTAAGCTGACGGGCATTTGCAGGTTAACACCGCGACTTCCTGCAAAAAGACAGTGCAATATATGGAAACAGATCCACCGAAGCGTGACGGCAAGCAACGGCGCAGCGTCCCGATATGGGTGGCTGGAAAACGACTGGCCACAACCCAACGCCCGCAGAGGCGCCTCCCCGAAATTGCTGCCTTGAACCGTGAGAACGTTATGGAACCCGGAAACGCCCAGCTGTCGATGACGGTGTTGATGACCCCCGATATGGCCAACTTCTCTGGCAATGTCCACGGCGGCACCTTGCTTAAATACCTCGATGAAGTTGCCTATGCCTGCGCCAGCCGTTACGCCGGTCGCTACGTGGTGACGCTTTCGGTCGACCAGGTCATCTTTCGTGAGCCGATCCATGTCGGCGAGCTGGTGACGTTCCTGGCGTCGGTGAACTACACCGGCAACACGTCGATGGAAGTGGGCATCAAGGTCGTGACCGAGAATATTCGTGAGCGCTCGGTGCGCCATACCAACAGCTGCTTTTTCACCATGGTGGCCGTGGATGACCAACGCAAACCTGCGCCCGTCCCGCCGTTGCACCCGCAGAACAGCGAGGAAAAGCGCCGCTACGAACAAGCCCAGCAGCGTCGGCAGATCCGTCAGGAGCTGGAACGGCGCTATCAGGAAATCAAGGCGGACGGGCCGTAAAGGCCACCGAAAACCAACTGTGGGAGCGAGCCTGCTCGCGATAGCATCAGCCCAGGCAACCGAAATCCCGTGG
>NZ_JBHFJB010000083.1:0-19791 GCF_057334555.1 Pseudomonas sp. AGC41 | reverse complement strand
CCCCCCCCCCCCCCCCGCCACAGATGCACCAGACATCGACCTGGCTCACTCCGACAGTTCTGGCATGCGTCAAAGGCTGATCGGCGTGGCCTCGAAGCGCACGCGCGGGTGGGCGATCCGATCCTGGGCACGGATCAGTTGCAGCTCATAGCTGGCACACGCTTGGGTTTCCAGCAACACTTCGTGTACCGCCGAAGCGGTGAACTCGAATGCCGCCACCAGGCTGTCGCCCAACAGTATCCGCGCCAGGAATAATCCCGAGGTCAGGTCACCTACCCCTACCGGCTGGCGGGGAAACGCCAGCAATGGACGACGCAGGTGCCAGCCTCCGTCAGCCGTGACCAGCAACATCTCGAAGCTGTCGTCGGGCTTGCCGGCGTAAGCCAGGTGTTTGACCAGCACAACCTTCGGTCCACGAGCCAACAGCCCACGGGCCATGGCCAGGCAATCGAACAATGATTGCGCCTTGCGCCCGGCAAAACTGTCCAGTTCCAATTGGTTCGGACACATGATGTCCGCCACGGCAGCGGCTTCTTCCAGCAAAAACGTGCTCACCTCGGGTGCCACGATGCAGCCCTTCTCCGGATGCCCCATGACCGGGTCGCACAGATACAGCGCCTTGGGGTTGCACGCCTTGATCCGCGCTACGCCCGCCAGGATTGCCTGCCCCTGGGCCGCGCTGCCCAGATAACCGGACAGCACCGCGTCGCAGTTGCCCAGCTCGCCAATGGCCGCGATCCCCTCAACCAAAAGTGGAATCTGGTCAGGCGCCAGCACTTCTCCGGCCCACTGCCCGTACTGGGTGTGATTGGAGAACTGCACGGTATTGAGCGGCCATACATTGACGCCGACCCGCTGCATTGGAAACACGGCGGCACTGTTGCCGGCGTGACCAAATATCACATGGGACTGGATGGCAAGCAGATGAGGCGTACGTTTCATGCAGGAAGCTTCCGTAAAACGAATGAAATTCAAGCGGCGCAGTATGCGACTAAACGCAGCCTGTACGACAGACCGGCGACACAGTTAAGCTGACGGCAACTTGTTGGAGCACTTCGTTCATGCTGACCCTTGGAAACATTTTCGTGCTGATGCTGCTGGCTGCCGGTGGCGCCTGGCTGTGGCACAACCATGGCTTGCGCGAACGGGCTCTGGCGAGGGTCATGCAACACTGCGCCAATCTCAAGATCGAGCTGCTGGATGGCAACGTGGCGCTGAGCAAGATCGGGTTTGTGAAAGATGGCAGCGGGCGACGGCGCCTGGCACGTGTCTATAACTTCGAATTCACAGTAACGGGCGAGACGCGTCATACCGGCACCATCACTCAATTCGGCGCCCACAGTGCACACATCGAGCTGGCACCCTATCCGATGCCGTTCGAAGAAACCGCGCAGGCGCCCATCGAACCGGTCCAGACCCGGCCCCGGGCCGAGGTTATCGAGCTGAGCCAGTGGCGTCAGGAACACAACAAATGGAAGCCCTGAAACGAGGCTGACTCAAGGGTGGCGGCAGCTCGCCAGGCCCGCTTGAAGGATTCCCACGTCTTGTGGTTCGGCGAAGATCAGTTCGATTCGCGAATCCTGTCGCCACTCGCTCGCTTGCCACTCCAGCGGCCCTGCGTCCAACGCATTGGCGGAAACCCAACCGCCCTCGCTGTGGATAACCATTTTTGCGCGTTTCCAGTCTTTGCCGTGCAGCCATCGAGACAGCTGCGCGACGTCGAATCGTTGATCTGGATGCCAGCGCCAACCGATACTCCAGCTTTCGCCCTGCTGCTGATGCAGGCAGATCGGCAACGTCGGGTCACTCCAGATGGCCGGCATCTGCCCCAGGCTCTTGTGCACATTCAAGTTATCCACAGCGAAATTATCCACAGCCCTGTCGCCACGATTCACCAGGCCGGGCAGCCGATCAATCGGCAACGCAGCCTGATGGGTCCAATACAGCGCAGTCTCAGGCAATTGGGAAATAATGCCCACACGATCGGCTTCGGTAAGGTCTTCGGACTTGTTCAGCACCAGCAAACCCGCGTCAGCCAGGACCTGTCTTTGCGCATCGGGCAACGGCTTGCCGTTCGCCATTGCCTTGGCATCCAGGACCAACACACAAGGCTGGATCGCCAGCACGCCAAGCCAGGGCGCTTCGTTCAGCTGTCGCAAGAGTTGCGCTGGATGACCCAGCCCGGATGGTTCGATGAACAGACGGTGTGGCCGCGCCTTGCGCAATAAACGGCCAAGGCCGATCTGAAACGGCGCTCCATTGACGCAACACAAACAGCCCCCGGCCACTTCGCCCAATGCGATACCATCGGCGGCCTGGGTCAGCAGCGCGGCATCCAGGCCGATCTGGCCGAACTCGTTGATCAGCACGGCCCAGCGCTCATCAGCCGGACGCTGAGCCAGCAATTGCCTGATCAGGCTGGTCTTGCCTGCACCCAAAGGGCCGCCAATCACATGGGTGGGTATGTTCTGCAACATGATCGATAGCTTTCGACGGAGGTTTAAAATGCGAATGATCGGTTGGCTGTTACTGCTGCTGACCTCGAACCAGGCCTTGGCCCAGGCGTGTGTGGTGCACAGCCAGGCGGAACGGCTCGATGTCAGAGTCTGCCAGCAGAACCGCAACATTCCGCAAAAACTGTTCGCCGACGGCTTCTGCCAACCCAGCCTGCTCGGACAGAAAGTCGACGTGCAGTATGTCGACCAGTGCCCTGGCGGGGCATTTGGCATTTGCAGCAACGCCCAGGTCGCCAATATGCCTTATCGCCAGGATATTCACTATTACGGCGTAGCCACCGATGCGGCTTACCTGAAACCCTTTTGCGAAAACCAAAGCCAGGGAAACTGGCTCAAGCCTTAAGCCAGCCAATCCAGTGAAAGAATCAAACGCCGCTCGCCGGGCACCAGTTGCGGTGAGCGATGAATCAGCCCATAGCCTTCATTGCCTTGCCACTTTTCACCTTTGAGCAGCGCCACATCACCGCTGCGCATCTGCTGAATCAGACTCGCGTCGGCAGGCTCTGCTTCAGGCTGGGCCAATTGTCGACGGTCCATGACGCCTTCCATGAGCCATTGGCTGCCGACGCCGGCATAGGTGGTGATCAGCCGCACCGGCACATGGTCGACGTGAAAACGTGGGCACATCGCCGTATCCAACGCTCGCAGGCGCAGACCGACGCGCCGGGCACCGAGGAGGCAGGCAAACGCGCTGACCAGCCAGGCGACATCCGCGACGAACCCTTCATATCCGTGCAGATCGCCGAAGCCCGCGGCAAGGCCATGCAACACCGGCTGCGTATCCTCGCCCGGTAGCTCAAGCACCATCGACTCGGCCAGGGGTTGGCCCATCGAGAGCAGCATCGCCGCAAAATCGCCGATATGCGCCGGGAGGTGACGCTGCCACACCGCCAGGTTGGTGTCGTCATCCAGAATCTGCGCGAAGGTCAGCGGCGTGTCTCCCTGGATCTGCCGCAGCTGCTTCAGACGAGGCGCCAGCATCACGCCGCGACCTCTTCATGCCAGGGGCCGAACGGGTCTGGCAACTGCCGCCAGCGCTCGATGCCCAGGCTCATCTCCGCGTCGGTTAGCAGGCAAGCGTCCAGTTCGGTGGCGAGCAGCGCGAAGTCTATATTCTGACCAATGAATACCAGCTCCTGGCGGCAATCACCGGAGGCCTCCAGCCAGTTTTTCATGATCGCGGCGATGCTCTCCTCATCCAGCGGCCACTGGCTTTTCGGCACGAACCGCCACCAGCGCCCGGCGAAGCCGTGACGCATCAACCCGCCGGCCTGAGACCAACTGCCGGCTTCCTCATGTTTGCTGGCGAGCCAGAAAAAACCTTTGGAGCGCAGGAGTGTGCCATTGGTCCATGGGCGGTCGATAAAGTTGAAGAATCGTTGGGGATGAAACGGGCGACGGGCGCGGTAAGCAGTCGATGCGATGCCGTATTCCAAGGTTTCAGGCACATGCTCGCCGCGCAACTCCCGCAGCCAACCGGGCGCCTGCGCCGCGCGTTCAAAATCGAAGCGGCCCGTATCGAGGATCTGCCCCAGCGGTACCTGCCCCATGACCATCGGAATAACCTGCGCCTGGGCATTCAGGCGCGACAGGATTGCGCTCAACTCTTCTCGTTCGGAACGGCTTATGAGATCAATCTTGCTGATCAGGATCACGTCGGCGAATTCGATCTGCTCGATCAGCAAATCGGTTATGGAGCGCTCATCTTCTTCCCCGAGGGTTTCGCCCCTGCTGGAAAGGCTTTCGGCGGCCTGGTAATCCTTGATGAAGTTCACGCCATCGACCACTGTCACCATCGTGTCGAGCCTCGCAACGTCCGCCAGGCTGCGCCCTTCTTCATCGCGAAAGGTGAAGGTTTCGGCGACCGGCATCGGCTCCGAAATGCCCGTGGATTCGATCAGCAGATAATCGAAGCGGCCTTCCCTGGCAAGCTTGCCCACTTCTTCCAAGAGATCCTCGCGCAGCGTGCAGCAGATACAGCCGTTACTCATTTCGACCAACCGTTCTTCGGCGCGATTGAGGCTGACATCTCGCTGCACTTCGCTGCCATCAATGTTGATCTCGCTCATATCGTTGACGATAACGGCAACGCGCAGGTTGTCGCGATTACGCAACACATGATTGAGCAAGGTGCTTTTACCAGCCCCGAGAAATCCGGACAGCACGGTAACGGGAAGACGGTTAGGCATCAGGTTTATCCTCATCGGGGCGGCCGCTTCTGTGGCTCGTATCAGGTTTCGGTTCGGCTAAAGGGGTCAGTCGTTTTTAATGTTATATTATTACACTAAAGTACAGCCAACCCTTTTCTGCTTCCGGGCTTTTACAAAATGCTCAACTTCTTCAAATACCTGTTCGCTACGCCACTGCTGCTGATAGCGATGGGCGTTTCGGCACAAGGCGCTTTGTTGGGTACCTGCACCCGCAGCGCCAACGTGCTGGCCTGCGTAGATGGACAGGGCAATGCCTACAGCGTCGCTACGGCTGGCAATACGATTTATCTGCGTGGATATGAGGTGGCTGGCCACCGCTACTGGGCCCAGACAAACAGCCGATACGGCCAACTGACCTTCTTCACTGGACTGGCCTCCGATGGCGAAGCCTGGGTTGGATACAGTCGCCGTGTGGGTTGGACGACGATCAACCGTTTTTCCAGCTCTGGCGGCACCAGAGGCAGTTTTATGTGCGGTCGCATGAATGGCTGCCAGGAGTCTTCACGCTGAGGTTTAACGTGGAACTCTCGAGATGAAACTCTGTTCATGAAAAAGGTCTCGTCGATCTTATTGTTATACTATAACATTAAAAACGAACCTCTCATGGACCTCGAAAATGAACGCGTTAACTCTGCCGGACATTGCTGCGCAGGCATCTCGTCAAGGCATGCCGCTGGATTGGGTGGGCATGTGCGGCATCGCCGTGCCGGTGCTGGTGGACGGCCTGCGGTTGAGCGCCTCTGCCGACGCCGGCGTCAGTCTCGATGATGGCGAAGCGCGTGGCATCCATATGTCGCGTTTGTATGTGGCACTCGAAAAGCTTGAGGACACCGCGCTTTCTCCGGACCTGTTACGCCGGATCCTGCAAGAGTTTCTGGACAGTCACGAGGGTCTATCCCGGAATGCCTCACTGACCCTGCGCACCGATCTGATGTACAAGCGCCCTGCATTGATCAGCCCGTTGGCCGGCTGGAAGCGTTATCCAGTTACAGTGAAAGCACATCTGAAAAACTCGATGTTCCACGTGGAACTGCAGGTCGAAATTCCATACTCCTCCACTTGCCCTTGTTCGGCAGCGCTGGCGCGGCAACTGATCCAGCAGAAATTCCTCGACGATTTCGCGAATACAAACCTGGAGCACGCTGAAGTTCTCGCGTGGCTAGGTTCTCAGAAAGGTATCGTGGCCACCCCTCACAGCCAGCGCAGCGTCGCCATCCTGAACCTGCGCTTGGACGCCAAGCTCGATGAGTTTCCGGTGTTACCGCTGATCAACGAGGCGGAGGCGGCACTCGGCACCGCGGTCCAAACCGCCGTCAAACGCGTCGATGAGCAAGCCTTCGCGCTCGCCAATGGGCAGAACCTGATGTTCTGCGAAGATGCCGCGCGGCGCCTGAACATAGCGCTGAGGCCGCTGCCCTGGGTTTACTCTCTTGACGTACGAGTCGTTCATGCGGAAAGCCTGCACGCCCACGATGCCGTCGCCCAAAGCCATTGGCGACGGGAGGACTCATGATTCGTTGCCAGGGATTGAGTTGGGGTATCCCCGGGCGCCCTCTCACTCCACCTCTGCACATGGAGCGCCCGGAGGGCAGCCTGACCGCAATAATTGGCGCCAACGGATCAGGGAAAAGCAGCCTGCTGAAAGTCATCGCCGGGTTACAGAAGCCACTGACCGGGAAGGTCTCGCTCAACGTTCAACGGCGCGGCGGCGTGTCGTTCCTGCCTCAACAGCAGCACCTGGATCGGCAATTTCCCATCAGCCTGCAGGAATTGGTGGCGGCAGGTTCCTGGGGTAATCGACAGGAACCTGCAGCACGCAACCAACGACTCAAGGCGGTTCTCGACGACTGGGCCTTGAGCGGCCTGGAACACCGTCCGCTGATGGCGTTGTCGGGTGGCGAGTTGCAACGGGCCCTGCTTGCGCGGCTGAGCCTGACCGAAGCGCCACTCCTGTTGCTGGACGAGCCCCACGCAGCCCTTGATGAACAAGGCCAGGCACTGCTGTGGAAGAACATTCAGCGATGGCATCGCGAAGGGCGCACCCTGGTGGTGGTTTGTCACGATTTGGCTGCGGTGCATCAACACATCCCTCATACCTTGCTGATCAATCCGTCCGGCTGCGTATTGGCTCGCAGCGCCGAATTGATCGCCCCGACGCCTTACACACAGGTCGCTTGATGCTCACAGCCAGCCACTTCTGGCAGCCCTTCCAGGAATTTGTCTTCATGCGCCGGGCCTTGTTGGGCGGATTGGTGCTGGCATGCAGCACGGCTCCGCTAGGCGTGTTCCTGATTCTGCGGCGCATGAGTCTGATCGGCGATGCGGTAGCTCACGGCATCCTGCCGGGCGCGGCCCTGGGTTTCTGGTTCGCCGGTCTGAGCCTGCCAGCCTTGACGGTGGGTGGCCTGGGCGCCGGCTTGAGCATGGCCGGGCTGGCGGCGTGGATCACCCGCCGCACCGGCCTACGGGAAGACGCCAGCCTGGCGGCGATCTACCCCATCTCCCTCGCCGCCGGAGTCTTGATCCTCGGTATGGCCGGTAAACGCCTGGACTTGCTCCACCTGTTATTCGGCTCGGCGCTGGCGGTGGACGGCCCGACACTCACCGGCATGCTCTGGGTTTCGGCGGCCAGTCTGGTGGCGATGGCGTTGATCTATCGCCCGCTGTTACTCGACACCCTGGACCCACTGTTTCTGCAAACCGTCAGCCGTCTGGGTCCCCTGGCTCACGGCGTATTCCTGACCCTGGTGGTGCTGAACCTGGTCATCGGCTTCCAGGCCATCGGCGCGTTGATGGTGGTCGGCCTGATGATGCTGCCGGCGGCCGCGTCGCGATTCTGGAGTCGGCGCCTGCCGATGTTGATGCTGGTCGCTGCATTGCTCGGTTGTCTCTCGGTGTGGCTGGGCCTGCTGTTGTCCTTCTATTTTTCGCTGCCCAGCGGGCCGGCCATCGTCCTGGTGGCGGGCGCGTCCTATCTGTTGTCCGTGGTATTCGGTCCGGTGCACGGCTTGCTGCGCCGCCCGCCCCTGCTTACATCCCAATGAGGTGTTTCCCGATGCGCGCCCTGCTCCTGATATTCAGCTTGATGCTGTCCATGTCCCTGTCTGCTGCTGAAAAACTCAAGGTGGTGACCAGCTTCAGCATCCTTGCCGACATGACCCGACAAGTCGGCGGCGAGCATGTCCAGATCACCAACATGGTGGGGCCGGACGCTGACGCACATACCTATGAACCCACGCCGGACGACGCCAAGGCGTTGCTCGGGGCGAAACTGATCATCAAGAATGGGTTGGGCTTCGAGCCGTGGCTGGATCGCCTGGTGACCAGCACCGAAACCGGTGCCCCGGTCATCAGTGCCAGCCGTGGCGTGATTCCACGCTCGCTGGAAGAAGATGGCGAGACCATCCTCGATCCGCACGCCTGGCATAACCTCGCCAACGCCGTGCTTTATGTTGGCAACATCACCAAGGCATTGGAGGCGGCCGACCCGGCGAACAAGGCCGACTACGAACGTAACAGCCAGGCGTACCTGAAGAAGATTTATGCGCTGCTCGCCGAAGCCAAGGCGAAGTTCGCTGCGTTGCCACCGGGCAATCGCAAGATCGTCACGTCCCACGATGCGTTCGGTTACCTGGGCCAGGCTTATGGTATCGAGTTCCTGGCGCCGCAAGGGTTGTCTACCGAGCGTGAACCGTCAGCCGCGGAAGTTGCTGCGTTGATCACCCAGATTCGTAAAGCAAAAGTCAAAGCCGTGTTCATGGAAAACATCAAGGACGCGCGCCTGCTCAAGCAGATCGCCGACGAAAGCGGCGCGCACATCGGTGGCACGCTGTACTCCGATGCCCTCGCCGCCAGCGGACCGGCCAGCACCTTTACCGGTCTCTTCGAATACAACCTCAACACACTCTACGAGGCACTGGGCCGGCCCTGATAACAGGCCGCTGATCAAGCCCTCGGCTTGACCGTCCCGCAATCCTGCCCCAGCCATACGGCGCGGGTGTCCAGGCTGCCGTTCTGCTGGATACCTGTGGCGTTGAACGTGCCATTGACCTGGGTGGTGAATTCGCGATCGCTCTGGAATGTCGCGATACCGTTGCCCTGGGCTTTCGGGCAACTGAAGCGGAATTTCCACTGGTTGCCGGTACGCTCGGTGATCTGCTGCTTGCAGCCTGATTGCGGATCCTGCAGCGGGATGTCATTGGTCTGCACCTGTGCCGGAGTCAGGCACACCCGGATCCCCTTGCCCCCCATGGTGATGCCCTGCTTTTCCAGCATTGCCCGCTGTTCAGGCGTCATCTGGTTCTGCAGTTGACCAAGGATCAATTGCAGATCCGGCAGGTTCTGGTTGTCGACTTTCATATTGCTGGTCGTCAATTCCCACAAGCCTGGTTGAAGCATCTGCGCCTGAGCCGCCACAGGAACCGACAAGCCAACGGCCAAGGCCAAACCCAGCAGACGAACATTCATTGCACAAACTCCAGAGGACAAGTGGCCGTTAGACGCCACCTTCAGGCTTCGGTTCAGACCCGCGCCGAGTGAATTAAATAGCGACATTCGCCTTGGAACATGGTCTGTTAAGCATTGAAGTTTCAGGAGCAAGGCAGCCCCATGGATTTTTTTGGCCCGCATGTTTTCGGTTACCTGATCGCGCTGCTCCATACCCTCGGCTCCATCGCCGCCGTCCATGCGGTGCTGACGGTGCGTACCGCCCAGGGCTCGATTGCCTGGGCCCTGTCGCTGGTATTCATCCCCTACCTGACATTGATTCCTTACCTGGTCTTCGGCCGCAGCACCTTCGACGGCTACATCAAGGCGCGTCGACAAGCCAACGAGGAAATGCGCAAGGCGATCTCCGAGCTCAACTGGCGCCCCTGGGTCGAAGAAGCGCTGGCCGCTCGCGCATCCCAGGCCTACGCCTCGTTACGGGCCATGCCGAAGTTGGGACGCACGCCGTGCCTGGCAAACAATCAGGTGCGCCTGTTGGTTGATGGCCCAGCTACGTTCGAAGCGATTTTCCAGGCCATCGAGAGCGCTCGCGAAGCGGTTCTGGTGCAATTTTTCATCATCCACGACGACCGGCTTGGTCAGCGCTTGCACGCGTTGCTGTTGAAGAAAGCCGCTGAAGGTGTGGCGGTCTACCTGCTTTACGACCGTATCGGTAGCCATTCCCTGCCCCATCGTTATGTCCAGGCCTTGCGCGACGGTGGCGTTCACGTCAAAGCGTTTGCCACTCGCAGCGGTTGGCTCAACCGGTTTCAGGTCAACTTTCGCAACCACCGCAAGATTGTCGCCGTGGACGGCGTCCTGGGGTTCGTCGGCGGGCACAATGTGGGCGATGAATACCTGGGGGAAAAACCACCCCTGGCACCGTGGCGCGACACCCATGTGGAGGTACGCGGCCCAGTGGTAGCGAGCATGCAGGAGTCCTTCGCCGAGGATTGGTTCTGGGCGGCGCGTTCCCTGCCGCCGTTGATCCTGCCGGACACTTATCCGGACGACGGAGTGCTCTGCCAACTGCTGGCCAGCGGTCCGGCCGATGCCTACGAAACCTGCTCGCTGTTCTTCGTCGAAGCCATTCACGCGGCAAACGAACGCATCTGGATAACCACGCCGTATTTCATTCCCGACGAGGCGGTATTCGCGGCTTTGCGCCTGGCCGTGCTGCGCGGCGTGGACGTGCGCATCCTGTTGCCGTCGCGACCGGATCACCGGATCGTCTACGCCGCGTCCAGTCTTTATGCGTTCGAAGCAGTGCGCGCCGGCGTGCGGGTGTTTCGTTATGAACCGGGTTTCCTGCATCAGAAAGTGGTGCTGATCGACCGGGAAATCAGCGCCGTCGGCAGCGCGAACCTGGACAACCGTTCGTTCCGGCTGAACTTCGAAGTCATGCTGCTGACCGTCGACATTTCCTTTGCCGGCGAGGTCGAGCAGATGCTCGAAAAGGACTTCGCCCAGGCCCACGAAGTGGCCAGACGGGAAAGCCGGGAAACCCACCGCCTGCAGAAGGTCGGGATGCGGATCGCCCGGCTGATTTCGCCGATTCTTTAAGGCGTGTAGATGTCGTCGCGGGTCCAGGGCAGCTCATGGCTACCATCGGCGTGGGCCTTCACCGCGAGGATCTGATGCAGGTTTATCCAGCCCTTGGCGAATGCATAGGCGCAGCCGGCCAGGTAAAGACGCCAGATTCGCAGCGCCTGTTCCGGCACTTCCCTGGAAGCGGCTTCGAGGTTGTCCTCCAGGCGCTCGCTCCAATGGTCGAGAGTGCGCGCGTAATGCATGCGCAGGCTTTCCACATCGACAATTTCCAGCCCCGCTTCGCTGATCTCGGCGGAAATCATCGACAGGTGCGGCAACTCACCGTTCGGGAATACATACTTCTCGATAAATTCACCCGCGCCGCGACCTACCGGACGCCCGTCGGTGTGCTTGGCGGTAATCCCGTGATTCATCACCAGCCCACCCTCACGGACCGCGCCGTACAGCGTCTTGCAGTACTGCGCCAGGTTGGCATGCCCGACGTGTTCGAACATGCCGACGCTGACCACTTTGTCGAATCGACCATCCTGGGGCAGGTCCCGGTAGTCCAGAAGCTGGAGCTCTACCTGGTCCTCCAGGCCTTCGGCCTTTACCCGCTCCCGCGCCAACGCAAGCTGCGCCTTGCTCAGGGTAATGCCGAAGACCTTGGCGCCGAATTCCCGTGCGGCAAAGCGCGCGAGACCACCCCAGCCGCATCCGACGTCCAGCAGGTAATCGCCGGGTTGCAGGCGGAGCTTGCGGCATAGGTGGCGGAATTTGGCTTGTTGCGCTTGCTCGAGGGTTTCACTGCCGGTCTCGAAATACGCACAGGAATACACCATGTCGCTGTCAAGCCAGAGCTGATAAAACGCGTTGGACAGATCGTAATGATAGGAGATGGCCTTGGCGTCGGTTTCCTTGTCGTGCAGCGCACGCACCGGGAGGTGGCTCTCGTCTTCGTCCACCAGAGCCTGGCTCAGCTCGTCACACACCCGGATGACTTCGTTGATCGAGCCCTCCAGTTCGAGTTTGCCCTCGACAAACGCCGCTCCCAGGGCATCCAGGCTGGGATGGGTGAATTGCGCGACCATTTGTGGGTCCTTTACCACAATCGTGACGCTGGGATCGGCGCCCAGCGTGAACTCATGGCCGTCCCAGAGCCGCAACCGAAGCGGTAGGTGCAAATTCTGTAAGGCCGGTGGAAGTTGAGCCAGCATGTAATAACCTCCCCATGTTTCAGATTGTTTCAGACGTCTGAAATGAGGGTAGACCATCATGGAAAAATAGCAGGCTATCGAATTTATAGCCTTTTTCTATCGTCTTCCATCTACCGCCCGAGCGGTGACTGCCTGGATTGGCTGGGCCCTCTCGCTAGAGACTGCGGGTGCGAGCGACAGTTCGCTCGGGGTCGTCAGCGGCTATCCGACTGGATCTTCGCCAAGGGCTCGTGAAACCGCAGCAGTCGTCCCGCATTGCCCAGCACCAGCAATGTGCTCAGGTTATGCAGCAGCGCGGCGATCATCGCCCCCGCTGCTCCGAGCCAGCCGAACGCCGCGAAAGCGACGATGGCCAGCGTCCAGCCCAGGCCGATGATCACGTTGACCTGCAACGTGCGTCGACATTGACGACTCAGCCGCACGCAGGTGCCCAGGCGTCGCAAGTCACTGCCGATCAACACGATATCCGCCGACGCCAGGGCGATATCGGCACCGCCCGCGCCCATCGCCACGCCGACCACACCGGCTTTCAGCGCCAGCGAATCGTTGATGCCGTCACCCACCACCATCGGACGGAAACCCTGGTCGATTTCGACCATGACCCGGTCAAGCTTGTCCTCCGGCAGCGCCTGTGCCTGCAGCTCGCTGATACCGACATCGTGCGCCAGGGCGGCGGCCACACTCTGGCGATCCCCCGTGAGCAATAACTGGCGACCCAACCCCAGCGCCCGCAGTTCGCTCATGGCCACCCGCGCTTCCGGCTTGACGCTGTCGGCCAGCAGCAGCCAGGCGCGAAACTGCCCGTCCAGTGCCAGGCCGGCGATCGGGCCGTCATGACTGGGAACCGTCGGTATCTCGATGCCCAACCGGGCAAACAATTCGGGTCGGCCAAGGGCGGCCTCCCCCTGCACTGTCATGGCGACTACCCCGAGCCCCTGGCGTTCGTGAATATCGGTCAGCGGCAGATAATCTTGCGCTGCCACCAGCCCCGCCAAGGCCCGACTGACCGGATGACTGCTGGCCGATCCGAGGCTCGCGGCCAGTGGCAGCAATGCGGCAGGGTCGTCCTCGGTACTTTCGATCGATTGCAGACGCAGGGAGCCGTGGGTCAGAGTTCCGGTCTTGTCGATGACTAACGAGGTGAGGTCCGCCAGCTCCTCGAGAAAAGCCGAGCTGCGAATCAGGATCCCGTGGCGCGCCGCCACCGCTATCCCGGCGATGGCCGTCGCCGGGGCTGACAACACCAAGGCGCAGGGACACGCCGCCACCAGAACCGCCAACATCGCCTGGGCGTCATTGGTGACAAACCAGGTAACCGCCGCCAGCAACAACACCAGCACCAGATAACTTCCGGCGTAACGTTCCAGCAAACGAGTGATTGGCGGTTTCGAGCGCTCGGCGTTCTGCATCAGCGCAATGACTTTGCCCAGCGTCGATTCATCGCCGGTGCGGGTTACCTCCAGGCGCAACAGACCGTCGAGGTTGATCGCGCCCCCAAAGACTTCAACACCCGCCACCGCCTCCAATGGCACCGACTCACCCGTAATGGGCGCGGTGTCGAGGCTCGCTTGGCCGGACAGCACCCGACCATCGGCGGGCACCCGGTCGCCGGCGCGGACCTCCACCACATCGCCGGGTCGCAACGTAGCGTTGTCCACTTCGATGATCGAGCCATCGGCCTGCACTTTGCGGCCCTGGCTGCGGGTCAGTTGGCCAAGGGCATCGATCGCTTCCTGGGAACCGATGACGCTGCGCTCTTCCAGTACATGGCCGAAAATCATGATGATCGGCAACAGCGCCGCCGTCAGCAGGTCTCCCGTAGCCCAGGCCCCCAGCATCGCCAAGGCAATCAACTGATCGGTAATCCCATGCAGACTCGGATAACGCAGGCTGTACCATGCGGAGCGCATCACCGGCACCGCCACCAACAGCGAGGCAAACCCCAACAGCAGTTGGCTGACGGTACCCTGCTCCGGCAACCAGACGCGCCAGGCCAGGCCCAGGGCAAGCAAGCCGAGGGCGAGCATCGCCAGGGTCAGTTGCCGAGCGGCCGCGCGTTGCTCGGCGGTGGACAGCATCGGCATGTTGATAGTCTGCGCGGTCATTGGCCGCCTCCCTGGATGATCAGACGAGAATCGTCTTTCGGGTCGACCGTGGTGACGGAACCAGCCCGACCAAGAATCCCGGGCATGCGTTCGCGGTACAGACGCTGCAGCATCTGCGGATCGCTGTCCTGGGTTTTCGCCAGGCCCGACACCGAGGCTGTGTCGGTCGATGCCTTGGCAAGCCGTTCGCTGGCCTGGGCATGGGCGACTTGTAACGCACGGTCGGCTTCCTCGCGGGCAGCCTGGGTCTGCTTCTCCGCCTCGGTTCGGGCGTTGGCGACCGCTTTGTCGGCCTGCTGGCTGGCTGTCAGCACCGCATTGAATGCGCTCACCGCCGGCCCCGGCAGGCTCGATTGCACGTCGACCCGCACCACTTCGATCCCCAAGCCCTGCCCTGTCGCGGTCAGGTCAGCCAGGCGCCGATTGATGCCCTGCACCAGGTCGCCACGCAAGCGTTCACGGCGCTCCGCGGCTTGGGTATCGCTGCCCATCAGTTCGGGGCGGGCCACCAGAATCGTGTCCAGGTCTCGCGCCGCGGCAAGCGCCACGGCACTTCTCGTCGCCAACCGGTCCAACGCCGGCAATACATGTTCGCCTTGGAGAACAAACGCATAAGGCTCGATGACCTTGTAAAAGAGCCGCACATCCAGTTGCACCACGCCCGCATCGCCGGTCAACAGATAACCGGAGCCCGCGAGTTCGTCGCTGACCGGAGTGGCAAAACTGGCGACGCGATCAGCCTGCAAGGCCGCATCCGAACGCAGCAGACTTTCCACCCGGCGCTCCAGCACCCGGTCTGCCGCCGGCAGCAAAATCACTTGTTCCACGGGACGCGGCCAAGCCAATAACAGACCGGCGTTCTGGATTCGGTCCAGCGCACCAAAGTGCAAAACCACCGCCCGGCTCTGCGGATCAATTTGCCGCACATTTGAAAATACCCAGGCCAATGCCGCCAGGACAGTCACGGCATAAAGCGCAAGGAACGCCAGACGCCCGGCCTGAATCCACGGGCTGGATAACTCATTTGTTCCACGTGGAACCACACTCATGGTTGTGTTCCACCTTTAGGCTCCAGGGCGGGTGGACCATCCACCAGAACGCGAAACGGTGCCGCATCAGTGCGCAAGATCAGTTTGGTTCCGGGGCCGACAATAGTGTTCAAGGTGTCCAGCGAGCGCAGCAAATTATAAAGCTGCGGCGAACCGGCATAGGCCTTGCCGTAGATTTCAGCCGCTTCGACGCGGGACTGCGCTTCGATACTCGCCGCTTCAACCGTGGCATCAGCCTGCATGATTCGCGCATCGCGTTCGGCCGCCGAGCGAATCTGCGCCGCTTCGCGCTTGCCGATGGCTGTGCGCTCCGTGGCGATGGTCTCACGCTCGGCCCGCATACGATCTACGGTCGCGGTGAGCGTCACCGAGGGCAGCGTCAGGCGTTCGATGCCCACCTGCAAAACCCGCACGCCATAAGTGGCGAGCAATTGTTGCTCGATCTGCTGGCGCAACTGGGCCTCGAAATCGGCGATATGCACCTGACTGGCGTCGGTATTGACCAGGTTTGCCAAATCAAAACTGGCCGCCGTTGTTTCCAGCGCCGAGCCGACGAAGGTGCGAATCTGCCGCGCGGCTTCGTCCGGCTGGTTCTGCACGGCGCGCATGAAGCGCTGCACATGGTCCGGGTCACCCTGGACCTGCCACGCCACATAGGCCTGGACGATGATCCGCAGACCGTCGCGGGTGCCGACGTCCTGCAATCCGCTGGAGGTGGTGCGCAGCCTGAGATCTACCGGGATCGCCGCTTCGAAAGGTGCCGGCCAGCGCCAGCCCAGGCCGGGTTGTAAAAGTACCCGCGCCGGGTTGCCGAAACGGGTAATGACAGTGGCCTCCCCCGAACGCACCTGGACCAGGCTGGCGGCCGCAACGGCAAACGCCACCAGCAGCGCGGCCCAGCCCATCCGCCGCCACGGAAACGGGCCGGCTTGCTGCGGATCGCCATGATGGTGGTGATGTCCGTGATGATGTCCGGCATGACCGTGATCGTGACCGGCATGGTCGTGATGACCATGGGAAGAGGACTGGCTCAATGGGCAGCTCCTGGCTGGACAGGTTGGTTTTGCGATGCGGGATCCGCCGGCAGCGTGAAAGTGCGCAGGTCAATGGTCGGCGCGTTGCCGTTGCCGCCCAGGCGATGGTCAAGGATCAGCAAGCTGGCGCTGCCGAGGCCCTGGCTAAGTTGACCGAGGTATTGCTCCAGCACGAAGGCATGGCCAGCCGTCGCGTAGGCTTGGCGTTCGGCGCGAAAGCGCAGGTCGGCGGCTTGGGCAGTGGCGTTGATTTCACGCGCCGTGGCTTGGGCCTGATCGTTGGCAATGCTGGCTTGCAGTTGCGCCTGGTTGACCTGCTGCGCAGCGGCGCCACGCTCGCGGGCGATTAACGCTTGGGCGCCGATCTGCGCCGCTTGCACACCGTGGTAGGCATTCGCTGCGCCAGCCGGGGGATGGATCGCCTCGACCACTGTCGCAAGAATCTCCACACCGCTGTCGAGCGATTGCAGATCGGCCTGTACGGCGCGACCGATTTCCTCCGCCAGGCTGACACGGTCCGCACCCAGCAATCCGTCCAGCGTGCGCGAGGCAAATTCATGCACCAGGACGCGGCTGGCCGTGCTGCGAATCAACGTCGGAATATCAGCACTGTGGTAAGTCGCCGCCAACGCCGCTGCATCCGTCAGGCCGATGCGATAGACGAAGCGTACGTCCATGTTGACGATCTGGAAGCTCTGCTGATCCGCGCGACGGCTGGCAATGACCTGGGATTTGTCATTCACATGGCTGGCATCCCACAACCGATTGGCGATAGCCGGAGCCGGGCCCTCTGCCGGTTCCGCAACCGAGGCCGTCTTGCCGTCGCCGACGCTGGACGCCAACTCGTGGACGACACCGTTCTCGACGTTCAATACCCTGCCCCACGGCCACGGCAACCCTGCGTGGAGACCGGGGCCAAAGACCTGCACCGGCTTGCCGAAACGTTCATAGATCCCGCGCCCTTGCAGCGGCACCTCATGCACGCCGGTCAGCAACCACCCGACCAGCACCACCAATGCCAGCACCGGAAAAAATGCCCGGCGCATGTAGCTGAACGCCCAGATCTGGCGCAGGTCGATGCCAAAACGATTGTGCAATTCATGCTGCAAGGCCAACAGTGGTCGCGGCGGCCAGCGCAGCAGATCGGCGACCACACTGCGTCCCAGAAGCGTCGGTTCCAAGGTGTTCCGGCGCGGGCTGAATAACGCCAGCAGCGCGCGTAGCAACAACTCCGCCGCCACCAGGCCCGGCAACAAACCGATCAGCACCGCCAGGCGCACCGGCCAGAGGGACGCCTCCCCGGCAAAGAGCAGACACACGGCAGCCAGTACCAACACGATGATCGGCATCCGTGTCAGTTGCGCCAGCGGTGCCGCTTCGGGCCATTCGGCAGGCGGCTGCTGAGCCAGTTGGCGCTCGAACACCAACAACCCGAACGCCAACACTAACGAAAGCACCGCGCCGACGCTGGCCGCCACGCCGAGCGAAGCGGCAGGCAACGCCAGGTCCCAGGTTTGCTCCAGCACCAGCAACGACAACAGCGCCCAGCCGGCAAGCCACAGGAGCGGCCCGCCGATTTGCTGCAGCAGACCGATCCAGCGCGCGCTGATCCGCTCAAGCAGGCGCTCGTACCAACCCGAGTTATCAACAGGCTCGTCTTCGCCAGGCAGGATATCCACAACGGGCAGCAGCGCCTTGCTACGCCATTGCGTGATCCACCAGGCCGATTGCAATCCGGCCACCAGCACCGATAACGCCGCGCCTTGGCTCACCAGCAACGCCGGCCATATCGATTGTGGCGAAAAAAGCCCGATGAAAAACGCCGACACCAGCCCCAGCCCCGCAAGGCCGCCCAATACGAGCGCGATCCGCTTCAAGCGCAGCCCTTGGAATGCTGCGCGCTGGAAGCGCGGCCAGTCGGCCACGTGTGCCCCGTCTATTTCCAGATCGACTTGCATGTCACTCCAGTGCTTGTGGCATTCGAGAACCGGACACGCGAGGCCTACGTCACCGCATCGCTCCGTTATATGTCGTTACCTTATAACCGACGCTGTGAAATTTCCGTTTTGAATTCTTCATGGCAAACCCTGCGGCGGACGCTTGACTTAAGCCTTGACCGTTATCCGCGAAAACGCTCATATTACGATCATAATTTTTTGCCAGGCATGAGGAAAACGGTAATGAGCAATTACGACGTGATCATTCTGGGCGGCGGCCCCGGCGGTTATAACGCAGCGATCCGGGCCGGACAGTTGGGGTTGAAAGCGGCCTGCGTGGAAGGCCGTGCCACCCTCGGCGGCACTTGCCTGAACGTCGGTTGCATGCCCTCCAAGGCGTTGCTGCATGCCTCCGAACTGTACGAAGCAGCCAAGGGCGCGGAATTCGCCCAACTGGGGATCAACGTCAGCCCTACCCTCGATCTCGCGCAAATGATGAAACAAAAGGATGAAAGCGTCGCGGGCCTGACCAAGGGCATCGAGTTTCTGTTTCGCAAAAACAAGGTTGACTGGATCAAGGGCTGGGGCCATATCGACGGCCCCGGCAAAGTGACCGTCACCGGTGAGGACGGTGGCAAGACCGAACTGAGTGCCAAGGACATCATCATCGCCACCGGCTCCGAGCCGACGCCACTGCCGGGGGTCGACATTGATAACCAGCGCATTCTCGACTCCACCGGTGCGTTGTCCCTGAGCGAAGTACCTCGGCACCTGGTGGTAATCGGCGCTGGCGTCATCGGCCTCGAACTCGGTTCAGTCTGGCGGCGCCTGGGTGCCGAAGTCACCGTCGTGGAGTACCTCGATCGCATCTGCCCAGGCGTCGACGGCGAAGCCGGCAAGACCCTGCAGCGGGCCCTGGCCAAGCAGGGCATCCAGTTCAAGCTGAGCGCCAAGGTGACCCGCGCCGTTTCCTCGGCAAGCGGCGTGCAACTGCAAATTGAACCCGCGGCCGGAGGCGAGGCGCAAACCCTGGACGCCGACTACGTACTGGTTGCCATCGGCCGTCGGCCTTATACCCAGGGCCTGGGGTTGGAAAATGCAGGATTGGCGACCGACCAACGCGGCATGCTTGCCAACGAGCGCCACCGCACCGAAGCGCCCGGCATCTGGGTGATCGGCGACGTAACGTCCGGGCCGATGCTCGCGCACAAGGCGGAAGACGAGGCCATGGCCTGCATCGAACAGATTGTTGGCAAGGCCGGCGAGGTCAATTACAACTTGATCCCCAACGTCATCTATACCCGTCCTGAACTGGCCAGCGTCGGCAGGACCGAAGAGCAGCTCAAGGCCGAAGGCCGCGCCTACAAGGTCGGGAAATTTCCGTTCACCGCCAACAGTCGGGCGAAGATCAATCATGAAACCGAGGGGTTCGCCAAGGTATTGGCCGACGAGCGCACCGACGAAATTCTCGGCGTGCACCTGGTAGGCCCGAGCGTCAGCGAGATGATCGCAGAGTACTGCGTAGCGATGGAATTCGGTGCCTCGGCCGAGGACATCGCCCTGATCTGCCACCCTCACCCCACTCGCTCTGAGGCGTTGCGCCAAGCGGCGATGAACGTGGAGGGGATGGCGACGCAGATGTAGTCACCCGGCTAAATGGAACATCTGTGGCGAGGGAGCTTGCTCCCGCTCGGCGGCGAAGCCGTCG
>NZ_JBHFJB010000082.1:35314-53338 GCF_057334555.1 Pseudomonas sp. AGC41 | reverse complement strand
ATATCGATACCGGCACAATGAGGGTGAACGACTTCAAATCGTTTCTGCTGCTTCTTGCGCGCCATGACAATTCCTCGCAGGATTGAACGGCGCGCGGGGCACACGGTGTCGAACGGATTCACTCTCTCATACGTGGTCACAGCTTGCTGTGCCTACAACGACTCCACGCCGATACCGTGCCGGCCACTCTCCCTCGCGGGTGCGCACACACCAGTGATAGCTACGGCCTCTGTCCCCGCGCGCACCCAATATTAAGCCGAACACTTGTTTGCTGCGCGACAGCGCAGCGTCGGCGACGCGGCGGGGACTCCCTCGCCACAACAGCGCTCCCGCCACTGTTGAAGATCACTCCTCGCCATTGCCAAGGATCACTCCTTGGTAATCACCGAAATCTTCCCGTTACGCTCGATGATCGCGAACTTGATCTGGTCCAGCGTCTCGATACCCTGGCTCGATCGCGCCGCTTCCATGATGTCAGCCTCCACCAGCCGGGCGTGGCGCATGCGGCCCTGCAGGATGCGTCCGTCCTCGACAATCACGGTCGGCCCGCCGTCAATCAGCCGCGAAACCCAGTCGGAGCGCAGCTTGAGCAGCGAAAAGCCGACATCAATGGCAATCAGCGTAACGATGACCATGAACGCGTTGGTCATCGAGAAATCGTCCCCCAACAGCGCCTGCTGCGTGGCTTCGCCGATGATCATCAACAGCACGAAATCGAAGGTGGTGATCTCCGCCAGCGAACGCCGCCCGGCGATCTTGAACAACACCATCAATACCGCATACATCGCGGCGGCTCGCAGTACCGAATCCATACGTCACCTACGGAAAGATGAATTGATTGAACGTGACCTCGGCGCCGTTGGCCGTTGCAATGCGGCTTTCATAGGTACCGAGGCCTTCACCGAGTAGTGACAGGTGCAGGTTGGCCCGCCCCTGTTGATCGGCCTGGACCCAGACCTTCAGGCCCTGCCCCGCGGCGGCCGAACGCACCGGCTGCGGCTGCACGCTCTGCACATCGAACCCTTCCAGCCAGTCGCCGCCGAGCTCCACCGCCAACACCGCGTTGGACGCGCCTTGCAGACGGATGACCAGCGGATTGGTCGAGCCATTGCGGTGGAACATCTCGTATTCGACGCCGATGCTGCCATCAGCGCTTTGCGCTTCGCGACTGCTCAGCGGACCACGGGAAAACAGCCCGAGCAGGGTCAGGATCACCAACAGCACCAATACGTACCAACCGACCCGCTCGAAACGCCAGACCTTGTGCTGGAACACCATGTCCTCGCGCACCGGGAACTGACGGCTACGGTGATCGTCCTGTTCGCACTGATCGTTCATGAGCCCGCTCCTATCGAAGTTCACCGGCCAAAGCGCGCTGGTGATAGCCGGGCAATTGCTGCAAGGCGTATTCGCTGCAGAGCAACTGCACCTGGCGCCGATCACCAAAGAACCGCTCCCGGCGACTGAACAGCGCACGCTGGCCGTTCACCTCGAACGCCCAGGCAAAACAGACCGTGCCAGCGGGTATGCCGTCCTTGTCGTCCGGCCCCAGCAGCCCGGTGGTGGCGACTGCCACGTTGGCGTTGGCGTCGCGCAGCGCGCCCAAGGCCATTTCTTCGGCGACTTCGCGACTGGTGAGATTGAAAGTATCGATGGTCCGCGGCTTGACGCCGAGCAAGCGCTGCTTGGCTTCGGGGGAATACACCACATAGCCGCTTTCGATCAGCGAGCCGCTGCCTGGCACTTCGGCCAGCAGCGTGACGATCAGCCCGGCGGTGCAGGATTCGGCGGTGGTCAGGCGCAGTTCATGTTCTTGCAGATAATCAACCAGGGATTGGGCAACAGTCATGGCATTCAGTCCTTCATGGATGCTGATGGGTTGACCCTTGGCGTTTCGAATCATTCCCTTTATCGCGCCGTTGCCCGGGCACGCCAAATAAATGAAACCCCTGGCCGATCCTGTACCTCATAACGGTATGAGCCTCACGCAGAGGCTGTCCTGATCAGGAGGTCGTCATGTCTGTACTTTTCGTCAAACTGTTCACCCATCCGGAGTTTGCCTGGGGGGACATTCGCGAGCAGGAGCAGGCTCACCCCCACCATTACCTGGCCCATCTGTTGTTGCTCGCTTTGATCCCGGCGGTGTGCCTGTTCATCGGTACTACCTGGACCGGCTGGAGCCTCGCTGAAAACGAGACTGTGCGGTTGAGTCAAGCCAGCGCCTTGCAACTGTGCGTCCTGCTCTACCTGACCATCGTTGTCGGCGTCACGCTGATGGGGCTGTTCATCCGCTGGATGTCGCGCACCTTCGAGGCCCGGCCCACGGTCAACCAATGCATCGGTTTCGCCGCCTACACCGCCACCCCGTACTTCCTCGCCGGGATCTTCGGCTTGTACCCCAGCCGTTGGTTGGCGGTGGCGGTCCTGTTGCTCGCCTCGGTCTACTCGACATTCCTGCTGTTCGTCGGCCTGCCGAAATTCATGGGCCTGAAGAAAGAACAGGGGCTGTTGTATTCGGCGAGCGTCTGGGGCGTCGGTTTGCTAGTGCTGGTAACGATCCTGGTGGAAATGATCCTGCTGTGGTTCAACTATCTGCAGCCGGAATATCTTCGCGTGCCAGTGGGCTGACCCCGCGTTGAGGCGCACAATGCCGGTAGCCGCCGTCAGGCGAACATCAGCTTCGCAATCTTCGCCCAACCCGACTATCCTGCGAGTTTTTTGCACCCTGAACATCGAGGCGCAAGCGCCGGACCGCTCCGCCGCCCTTCCTAAGGCCAATGTCATATGTCATCACCAAGCAAACGCTCTCCCAACGTGCCACAGCGACGAGAGCTGAGCCCCAGCAGCCTGGACTTCCCCGTGGTGGGGATTGGCGCCTCGGCGGGCGGTTTGCAGGCCATCAAGCATTTTTTCGAGCACATGCCCAAGGACAACGGCATGGCGTTCGTGATCGTCCTGCACCTGTCTCCAGACCATCAGAGCATCGCCGACAGGATCATCCAGGAATCGACCAAGATGCCTGTGCTCCAAGTGACCGAGACGGTCCCGATCCAGAAAAACCACGTCTATGTCATTTCCCCTGCCCATGATTTGTCGATGAACGACGGATATCTGAAGGTCAAGCCGGCCGAGCCGCGCGCGGGCGGGCATGTGGCTATCGACCTGTTTTTCCGTGACCTGGCCGACGTACACAAGGAGCGAGCGTTCTGCCTGGTGCTGTCGGGCACCGGCTCCGACGGTGCCGTGGGCCTGTCGCGCATCAAGGAACAAGGCGGCGTGACCATCGCCCAATCGCCCCAGGACGCCGAATTCGACGGCATGCCCCAGGCAGCCATCGACACCCAGATGGTCGACCTGGTGCTTCCCGTGGTGGAGATGCCGCAGAAGCTGCTGGAATTGTGGCGCAATTCCCAGGAAATCCGCCTGCCGACGGCCAACGATCCGGAGATCAAGGCCCAACCGCCAACCTCCGAGCGTGAAGCGGCCGCCGCCGAGCAGTCGCTGCATGACATCCTGGTGCAACTGCGCGCTGGCACCGGGCATGACTTCAAGCATTACAAGCGGGCCACCGTGTTGCGGCGCATCGAACGGCGCATGCAGGTCACCACCCAGCCAGATTTGGGCGCCTACTACGCGTATCTGCAGAACCACCCCGAAGAAACCAAGGCGCTGCTGGGGGACCTGCTGATCGGGGTGACCAACTTCTTCCGCGATCGTGAAGCCTTCGAAGCCCTGGAGCGCGACGTCCTGCCCAACCTGTTGAAGCCAGTCGAGCCAGGTAGCGTGCCGCCTGAGGAAATCAGGGTCTGGTCGGCCGGCTGCTCCACTGGCGAAGAGGCGTACACACTGGCGATGTTGCTCAGCGATCAGTTGCAGCACGATGCGAGCAACGCCAAGCTGCAGATATTCGCCACCGACATCGACGAGCGTGCCATTACCGTCGGTCGCAACGGCTCCTATCCAGAAGCGATTGTCACCGACGTGCCGCCTACTCGCCTGCGCCAGTATTTCGTCAAGGAGAACGCGACTTACCGCGTGCGCAAGGAAATCCGCGAGCGCGTGCTGTTTGCCAAGCACAGCCTGTTGTCGGACCCACCCTTCTCGCAGATCGATCTGATCGTCTGCCGTAACCTGCTGATCTACCTCGACCGCGAGGTGCAGCGTGAAATCCTGCAAATGTTCCACTTTGCGCTGCGCCCGGGAGGCTACCTGTTCCTCGGTTCGTCAGAGTCGGCCGATGCGTGCGGCGAGCTGTTCAGCCCGGTGGACAAGCGCAATCGGATCTTCCGGGCCAAATATGGCACCGCCAGCAGCCGCCGCACACCGACCATGCCCCGTGGCGGCTACGTACGCAGCACTTCGTCCCTGGTCGCCCCGCAGATCATCGCGCCGCGCAAGGTGTCGTTTGCCGATATCCATTTGCGCGCCATCGAGCGGGCCGCGCCACCGAGCATGATCATCGACAGCAATGGCGACATCCTGCACATGATTGAAAGCGCCGGCCGTTACCTGCGGCATGTCGGTGGCGAGATGACACGCAACCTGCTGACGTTGATCAACCCACAGCTTCGCCTGGAAATCCGCACCGCATTGTTCCAGGTGAACCAGAACGGCCAACCGGTCAAGTCCCGCCAGGTCAATATGGAGCGCGGTGGCAAGCGCTTCCTGGTGGACCTGCTGGTCCAGCCCTATCGCGACGACCAATCCGATGGCGAGTTTGTCCTTGTCGTGTTCGAGGAGGAGGAAGTCGATCCCAGCCAGCAGATGGCTACCATCACCAACCAGACCGAAAACCAGGTCCTGGCCAACCTGGAGCGGGAGCTCCAGCGCACCAAGTCGCACCTGCAGGACACCATCGAGCAGGCGGAAGTCTCCAGTGAGGAACTCAAGGCCTCCAACGAAGAGATGCAGGCGATCAACGAGGAGTTGCGCTCGGCCACCGAGGAACTGGAGACCAGCAAGGAAGAGCTGCAATCAATCAATGAAGAGCTGCTGACGGTCAACTACGAGCTCAAGACCAAGGTCGAGGAAACCGACAAGATCAACGACTACCTCACCAACCTGATCGCCTCCACCGACATCGCCACGGTATTCGTCGACCGCAGCATGCGCATCAAATGGTTCACGCCGCGGGCCACGGAAATCTTCAGCATGCTCCCGGTGGACACCGGCCGTTCACTGCTCGACATCACTCATCGCCTGGACTATGCGGAGATGGCTGCGGATGCCACCCAGGTGTTCGAATCGCTGAATATGATTGAGCGCGAGGTCAGCAGCAAAGACGATCGCTGGTACATTGCCCGGCTCTTGCCCTACCGCTCCAGCGAAGACCACATCGACGGCACGGTGTTGACTTTCATCGACATCACCAAGCGGCGGGCAGCCGAAGAAGAATTGCGCCTGGGTGAGGAACGCATGCGCCTGGTTGCCGAAAGCACCCGCGACTACGCAATCATCCTGCTTGACGAACATGGTGTGATCACCAGCTGGAACACCGGGGCGGAGCTGATTTTCGGCCACACCAAGGCCGAAGCCGAAGGCGTCTATTACGATTTCCTGTTCATCCCGGAAGACCGTGCCAATGGTGCGCCGGAAACCGAATTGAGCATTGCTCGCACCAAAGGCCGTTGCGAAGACGAGCGCTGGCATCAACGCAAGGACGGCAGCCGCTTCTTCTGCAGCGGCGAAGTCACGCTGCTCAGGGGCGATTACTTGCAAGGCTATGTGAAGATCGCCCGCGATCTCACCGGCCACAAGCGCCTCCACGAAGAACAGACCCAGCGGCTGATGGAAACCCAGAACAGCAGTCATTTGAAGGATGAGTTCTTCGCGGTCATGTCCCACGAGCTCAAGCACCCGCTGAACCTGATCCAGCTCAACGCCGAATTGCTGCGCCGCCTGCCGGTGACCAAGAGCGTCACGGCGGCGGCCAGGGCGATCAACACCATCTGCGACGCTGTTACCAGCCAGGCGCGTATCATCGACGACCTGCTGGACGTGGCCCGGGTGCGCACCGGCAAGCTCAAGCTCAAGCGCCAGGCGGTCGATCTCGGCCGTGTGCTGCAAGACATCTACACCGTAGTCATCAACGACAACCACCCGAACAAGGTCACCCTGGAGCTGCCCGAGGGGCACGGCGGCGAACTGATTGTCAATGCCGATCCGACGCGACTGGAGCAGATCATCTGGAACCTGGTGAACAACGCGCTGAAGTTCACCCCGAACGGCGGCCGCGTGCAGCTGATCGCCAGCCAGGACGGGCGCATGGCTCGCCTGGACGTCAAGGATTCAGGCGTCGGTATCGCCGCGGAGCACTTGAACGAGGTGTTCGACCTGTTCGGGCAGGCCGAGACCCAGCATGCGACCCATCAGCGCGAAGGGCTGGGCATCGGCCTGTCGCTGGTACGGCAGTTGACCGAAGCCCACGGCGGCAGCGTCGAGGTCAAGTCCGAAGGGCTGGGCAAAGGCTGCACATTCACCATTCGCCTGCCATTGAGCAAGGCTGAACTGGCGCCCAAGCCGCAAGCCTGCGAAGAGCAATCCGGACGCTTGAGCGGCTTGACGGTGTTGTTGGTGGACGACTCCCCCGACGTGCTCGATACCCTCAAGCTGCTGCTGGAAATGGAGGACGCCAACGTCGTTGCGTTCGATCAACCCTTGCAAGCGCTGGAAGCGGCCCGGGACGGCCGTTACGACGTGGTGATCTCGGACTTGGGCATGCCGGTGATGAATGGTCATGAACTGATGCAGGCGCTGCGGGAGTTGCCGCACATCAAAAACATCCCGGCCATCGCCCTGACCGGATACGGTGCCGCTATCGACCTGAACAAGTCGCGGCAGTCGGGGTTCGACCAGCACATCGGCAAACCGGTGTCCTATGACGAGCTGATTGAGGCGATCGAGCAATTGCGGCGGGCGCGGGTTTATTAGAGAGGCGGCTGGCCAGGGATGGGCCTTCCAGCTGGATATTCCTTTTCGGGTCAGCGGTGCCTCTAGTGGAAATGGCCTTTTTGTGGCTGGAGGTGCTCTCAAGTGGGAACTGCTTGTGTGGCGAGGGAGCTTGCTCCCGCTGGGGTGCGCAGCAGCCCTGAGTTTTTTGCGGTCGCTGCGCAACCGAGCGGGAGCAAGCTCCCTCGCCACAAAAGCGGTCTGGCTCCGGCTGAGTATCCGACTCCAGCTACTTGGCGGTGGTCTTCATCCCGATCCGCCGACGCATTTCGGCCGTGATGCTCTGGCGGGTTTTCTGCAGACCCGCCCATGGCTCATGCCCCACCTCCGCCAGCCGCTCATGCACGTTGTGCACGTTCCACAGGTTGGCGCCCTTGAGCTCGGCCACTTCTTCGCGATAAATCGGCACCGACACCGGCAGCCCTTCACGGGTGCGGGCGGCATAGGCACAAATGGTCGTGGCGCCCAGGCCGTTGCGCAGGTAATCGATGAAGATCCGCCCTACCCGGTTCTTTGGCCCTGACACCGCCGAGAAGCGATCCGGCAACAGCTTGGCCATGTGGCTGACGATGGCGTGGCTGAAGCCCTTGACCTCGTCCCAGCCCAACTTGCGGGTCAGCGGCACCACCACGTGGATACCCTTGCCGCCGCTGGTCTTGAGAAATGCCTTCAGGCCCAGCTCATCCAGCACTGACAAGGTCAGTTGCGTGGCTTCCACCATGCTCTTCCACGGCAGTGCCGGGTCCGGGTCAAGGTCCAGAACAAAACGGTCGGGCTTGTCCAGATCGACCGAGGTGGCGTTCCAGGTGTGCAGCTCCACGGTACTCATCTGCACCGCACCGATGAGCGCTTCGGCGTTGTTGATGATCATCACCGGCTGCCCGGTCAGGTCCTTGTCCAGGCTGGTGATGCCGGGAATCGCCAGGCGTTCGGGGTTCTTCTGGAAGAACAGCTCGCCGGCGATGCCATCCGGCGCGCGCACCAACGCCACCGGGCGGTCGGCCAGTTCCGGCAGGATGAAATCGGCGACACTGGCGTAGTACTCGGCCAGTTGCATCTTGGTCGTGCCACTGCTGGCGTCGATGATCCGGTCCGGGTGGGTAATGCGCACCTTGCCGCCCAGTGTCGGTGCCTGGGTGGCCTTGGCTTTTGTCTTGGTCTTAGCCTTGGCCGGTGCCGGCTCCTCCTTGGCGGCGGTTTTTTTCCTGGCGGGCTTCTCTACCGGTTTCGGCAGTTCCTGGGTAATCGCCTTGGCCGGCTTGTCGTTGCGCAAGCCATGGAACACCGCGTGGCGTACCGAACCTTCCTTGGTCATTTCGGCAAACGCCACTTCGGCCAACAGCTCAGGCTTGAGCCAGTGCACGCCCTTGGCCTCGTAACCGGTGGGCGGGTTGACCACGGCGGCTTTTTTCGTTTCCAGGGGCAACAGTTGCTGGTGGATGCTTTTGAGCGTCGTTTCGTTGAAACCGGTGCCGACCTTGCCGGCATACCGCAGCTCACCGCTGTCGACGTCATGCAGGCCCAGCAACAAGGCGCCGAACGCGCTGCGCGAGCCCTTGGGCTCGCTGAAGCCGACCACGACAAACTCCTGGCGATTCTTGCATTTGAGCTTGATCCAGTCGCTGCTGCGCCGGGACACATAGGCGCTGCCCTGGCGTTTGCCGATCAGTCCTTCCATGCGCATCTGGCAAGCGCTGTTGAGCAGTGCTTCGGGGGTTTCCTCGAAGGCGTCGGAGAAACGCAGCAACGGATCTTCATTCGCCTCAAGCACCGCTGCCAGCGCGGCCCGACGCTCCTCCACCGGCACTTTGCGCAGATCCATGCCATTGAGGTACGGCAAATCGAACAGGTAATAGGCGATCTTGCCGCTGCTGCCGGCATCAAAGGCGTTCTGCAAGGCCTGGAAATCCGGTACGCCTTGCTCGTTGGCGACAACCATCTCGCCGTCGAGCCAGGCCGACTCCAGCCCCAGCGCAGCCAGGGCCTCGGCCTGTTTCGGCAGTTTGTGGGTCCAGTCATGGCCGTTGCGGGTGATCAAGCGCACATCGCCATTGTCGATACGCGCCATGACCCGGTAGCCGTCGAACTTGATCTCGTAGAGCCAGTCGCCATCGGGCGCGCTCTCCACCAGCGTCGCCAGTTCCGGCTTGAGGGTTTCGGGAATCGGGCCGGCAACGGCGCCGCTGAGGGTGGTCTTCGCGGTTTTTTTCGAGGTTTTCGGCGGCGCGGCTTTTTCCGGTTGTTTTACCGCTTTGACGGCAGCGGCCTTGCCTCGGCGCTTGGGCACGATCGTGCGGTCGCTGAGCACGCTGTCCGGCTCGGCCTGGACCACGTCGTACTCGCTTTCCGGACGCGCCGCGTCGTCCTGATGCTTGATCAGGAACCATTGCTCCTGCTTGCCGGGCATATGGGTGCGCACCAGGTTCCACAGGCCGGCGAGCTTCTCCCCGCGCAGCTCGAACTTGAGCCGGCCCTTTTCGTAGGCTTCATGCACGTCGCCCTGGGGAATCCACACGCCCCGGTCCCAGACGATGACCTCGCCGGCACCGTAATGCCCTTCGGGAATGCTGCCCTCGAAGGTCGCGTAATCGAGCGGATGGTCTTCGACATGCACGGCCAGACGCTTGACCTTCGGGTCCAGGGATGGGCCCTTGGGCACAGCCCAGCTCTTGAGCGCGCCGTCCAGCTCCAGGCGAAAATCGTAATGCAGCCGCGTGGCGTCGTGCTTCTGGATGCAGTACTGCAAGGCGTGGGCGGTTTTCGCCGCTTTGCGCGAGCGCTTCGCCGCCGGTTCCGGGGTGGCGGCGAAGTCGCGCATGCGGTTGTAGTCTTCAAGGGTTTTGCTGGTCATGGGCCACCTGCAACTTGCGCAAGGGTCGGATCGGCCACGGGCATGCCGGCGGTTTCCGACAGCAACTGATCAACGACGCGGCTCAAGGCCTGTTCGATGGAATCCCCCAGCAGCAAGCCTTGTTCATACAGCACGACCTGGCGATCAGCACTGGTGCCCTCCTGAACGATCCGGCGGGCCTGCTTGAACACGTCTTGTACACCCAGCGCTGTCGCGGTGTCGGCGAAGGTCTGCTCGGCCAGGTTCAGCCATTCGCCAATGAGCATCGGTTGTTCCTGCCCCTCAATGATGAACTCCGCCAGGATGCCGTGGCGCTTGGCCCGGTAGCGGTTTTCCTTGAGGATCCACTGGGACATCAGGCTGTAATTGGCCCCTGGCTTGGGCTGGGCGCAGGCATGGGCGACCATCAGGCGAAACAGCGAAACCAGGCACAGGACGTCGTCGATCCGCGGGCAGGCATCGCAGATGCGCAGCTCCAGCGTCGGGTACCGCGACGACGGCCTGAGCACCCACCAGCAATCGCTGGGCTGGCGAATGGAGCCGGTGCGCGTGAGCATGTCGACGTAGCCGTTGAACGCGGCCTCGTCAGCGAAGAACTCCGGCACGCCCATGCGCGGCCATTCATCACAGGCCACCTGGCGATAACTGCTGAAGCCGCTGTAGCCGCCGTTCCAGAACGGTGAAGACGCACTCAGCGCCAACAACATCGGCAGCCATGGCAGCACTTCGTTCATGACCTTGATCCGGTCCTGATCGCCCGGCACTTCCACGTGCACATGCAGGCCCGATAATACGCTGCGGCGCGCCACCCGCTGGTAGTCGTCGAACAACTGCTGGAAGTGCAGCTCGTCGGTGGGCTGCAAGCCGACCGTGGTCATCGGATGTGAACCGGCGCTCAACAATCCCAGGCCGTGGGGTGCCAGGCGCCGCGTCAGGCCGCTACGCACCTGGGCCAGATAATCTGCGGCCTCCGCCAGGTTTTGAAAGATGGGCGAAGCCATCTCCACCTGACTGAGGAACATCTCGTGGGCGAAATTTTCCCCCAGCTCCTCCCGGCATGCCGCAATCGCCGCCGCGGGCGGCTGGTCGGGCATGTGCCGGGTTTGCAGATCGGTGAGGAAATATTCCTCTTCAATGCCGAACTTCAGACGCCTGTCCATCGATGTTCCCTCCGATACCCGCACCCGTGCGGGTGACAACCAACGCCACCACGGCGATCCGCTCAACGTCCTGATAACCCGGGGTCAGCAATTCCTCGCCGAAGACGTCCGGGTCCAATTCCCGGTAGGTCCAGCCGTACTCCGCTGAATCGCGCCAAGGGCCGAGCGCCTCCAGGAATGGATCGCGACCGTCGACCATCGCCACGCCGGTATAAAGCACCAGCGAGCCACCGGGCGTAAGCCGGGGCAGCGCCTGCTCGACGATACGCAACGACAGGCCGGCGCCCAGCGCGCCGCCGCCATGGCGATAGGCGCGCGCGGCCGGGTCGGCCATGTACGGTGGATTGGCAACGATCAGATCAAAGCTGCCCTCGACGTCCCGAAGCACGTCACTGTGAGCGACCTCGACGTTGGCGACCTCGGCCAGCGCGGCGTTGACGGCGCACAGGCGCAGGGCCAGGGGATTGATGTCCACGGCGAGAACCTCGGCCTCGCGCCGGGCGCGAGCAATCACCATGGCCCCGACACCGGCACCGCAGCCGATGTCCACGGCCCGATGCACCGCGGTGAAATTCTGTTGCAGGTGGGTGTGGATCAGATGGGCGAACCGATAGCTGTCCGGGCCGAAAAACACCGCGTCATTGGCCTGGGTGGGAAACTGCGAATGGGCGAACAGCATGCCGTCCAGGCTCGACCAGCGCACGCGGCTGTACAACAGGCCGTCACGTTCCTCCAGCACCTGCGCCTCCTGCAACTGACGCTGCTCATCGGCGGAAATCAGCCCTGGCGCGAACGGCCGCGACCAACCGAAAACGTCCCGCAGGGTCTTCGAGCGCTCGTTGCCGGGCCGCTGGTTGACCCGCTCATGGGTCAACGGCGTCGGGGTGATGAAACGGTAGCCGTCGGCGTGCAGGCGGCGACCCAGTTGCAGCAGCGCCAGGTCGGGTTCGGACAGGCGATCTTCCTGATTCATGCAGGGCTCCTAACGAAGGGCGGACTTGAGTTCGATGAACCGGCGAGTCGCCAGCAGCCCGGCCGGATGGCTATGGGCGCGCGGCGAAAGCCAGGGCATGAGGATCTGCATCTGCGCATCGGGCGCCTTGCCCCGCAGTACTTGCTGCAGGTTCTGCACGTCCGGATCTTGCGTCGGTGCCTGGGTATCCTGCGCCGCGCCAAGGCTGCGGCGGGCGCCGGGGCGACCGCGTTCCTCCAGCCAGTCGCCGGCAATCCAATCGTGCAGCAGCTGCTTTTCGTAAGGACTGAAGACTCCGAACATCGCCGCGCCGGCGCCTTCGATCAGGGTCCAGAAGCGGCTGTTCTGCGGGTCTTCGTGGCGCCGGATCCAACCTTTGCCTTGCATGGCCTTGAGGAAGCCTTCCAGCTGTCCCGGCTCCGCCAGCCATTGGTTGACGGTCTTGCCTTCGAATTTGCAGTAATCGGAATGCATGTGTTGGCCAAACGGGCGCTTGCGCTCAAGCATGTCGAGGACTTCGCGTTCCAGGTCAAACGACTCGATGACCGCTCGACTGCCCTGCCCCAGGTCGTTGAGGCGATAGCCCAGGGTGACCCGACGCCAGAAGGATTCGCGATCCGCCTCCATCGGCATCAGTTGTAATAGCGATTGCACAGCCTTGTGGGCATGGCCGGTGCTGGCGTTGTCGATGGTCACATGGAGGGTGAAGTAATACGGGTCGATGTCGAGCTCGCTCAGCTCATAGGCGCTGATCAGCAAATGCAGTGGCAGTTGTTCGTAGCCGAGGTTGTAGCCGATGACCTCGGGCAGATACTCGTCGCCGGCATACCCCAAAGCCAGTTGCACTGCACCTTGCAGGTAGCGGTCATCGTCGATGTCGGGCATGTCCGACAGGCCGTGTTCGGCCAGCAGCTTGCGGTAGAGCACGACATGGTTCTGGGCCGGCACACCATCGCCGAGCTCTTCCAGATAGGTACACAGCAACCCTTCGAAACGGTGGTCATGCCAGTGCCTGAGCACGCCGTACAACCAGGCGCCATCCACCAGTTTGGTCGGTCCCACCGCCTGCAGGAAATACAAGGCGTGGGCCTTGTTGTGGAAGAACTCCCGACGACCGCCGCTCTTGCGTCGTTCCAGGTAGTCGGCGTACTGCCGGGCCACGCCGGCGCTGTGCTGTTCTACCCAGGCAAGCAGCGCCGCCGGATCGTCGGGCATCTCCTGCGGCAACGCCGCGGCCTGCTCCAGGCAGGGCTGGAGGAAGGCCTGGGCATCGGCTTGCTTGGCGCTGTCGTCGGCGCCCTGCAGCAACCGCTCGTAGCATTGACGAACGTTGCCGGAAGTGGTGAATGGCTGCGCGGTGGCAGGCCTGGATTGGAGGGGTGTCAGCGCAGTCATAAAGGCCTCTTGGGTTTCTCGACGGGACGCTCGATCAGCACGTCTCTTCCATTGCAGAGCCTCGCGCAGCGGAAAAAATTCCCCTGGATCGAAAAGCGCCCGGATAAACGGGAGCGTGCCGATATGCCGGGGAACCCTCGCTTCGCTAATACCCTCGAACGCTAGGCAAGGCGGCTTTTCGTGGCGAGGGCCACAGGAAAATGAGTGGTCACAATCCAAGGAGCAACCATGATCTTCACAGTGTGGGTAGCGGTGCTCGGTGCCGTGTTGCTGACCCTGGCCCTGACGTCGTCTTACCTGCGCTGGATGCCGGTCACCACCTCTGCCGTGTGCCTGGCGCTGGGCGTCGCCATTGGCCCGGCGGGGCTGGGTCTGTTGCGGCTGGGGGTCGACGATTCGTCCGCCTGGATGGAGCACCTGACCGAAGTCGCCGTGGTGTTCTCGCTGTTCGTCAGCGGTCTCAAGCTGCGCCTGCCACTGAAGAACCGCAGCTGGCGCGTGGCCTACGGGCTGGCCGGTCCGGTGATGATCCTGACTATCGTCGGCCTGTGCCTGACGTTGCACTACCTGTTTGGGCTCGGATGGGGCGTGTCCATGCTGATCGGCGCGATGCTCGCGCCCACCGATCCGGTGCTGGCGGCACTGGTGCAGGTCAACGATGCCCGCGACGATGATCGCGTGCGGTTCGGCTTGTCCGGGGAAGCCGGGCTGAACGACGGCACCGCATTTCCCTTTGTCATCCTTGGCTTGCTCATGCTCCAGGAAGACGGCAGCGGATTCCTCGGCGAGTGGGCCTTGCGCAACGTCTTGTGGGCCGTACCGGCGGGGCTGTTGATCGGCTACTGGATGGGGCGTGGCATTGGCCGGCTGACCTTGTCGATGCGCATCAAGAACGCCGACAGTACCCTGTCGCCAAACGATTACTTGGCCCTGGCGTTGATCGCCCTGGCGTACGTCGCGGCGGAGTCGGTGCAGGGTTACGGCTTTCTTTCGGTGTTCGCCGCCGGCCTGGGATTGCGTCAGGCGGAAGTCGAGTCCACCGATGAAAACGCGCCGCCGGCCGAGCATCTGGTGCAACCGTTGGTAGGCCATGAAGCGGTTGATCCGGAGCAGGCCGTGCACGGCGACACCCAGGCCCTGGACGATGGCCAAGTGGCAGCCGGGGTGATGATGAGCGACATGCTGGCGTTTGGCAGCCTGGTTGAGCGTTCCATGGAAGTTTTCCTGGTGACACTGCTAGGCGTGGTCCTCGCCCATCACTGGGATTGGCGGGCCGTGGCCATTGGCGCCCTGTTGTTCGCGGTAATCCGCCCATTGAGTGTATTGGCGATGCCCTGGGGACGGCTGCTGGACGGGCCGCAACGGCTACTGATCGGCTGGTTCGGCATCCGCGGCATTGGCAGCCTGTTTTATCTGTTCTACGCCTTGAACCACCAGCTGCAACCCGAAGTGGCGCAGCTGTGCATCGACCTCACGCTGTCGGTGGTGGCGCTGAGTATCCTGGTCCACGGCGTGAGTACCCAACCCGCACTGGCGTGGTATGAGCGCCGAAAAAAGTGACAGTCAGCCACCCGGATCGGTCACTTGGATAAAGACCGAATACACCCCCAACAACACCCAGAACGCCGCGAATATCCAGGGTGTACGCACCGAAAACAGCAGCGACTTGCGATAACCCTTGTGGGTCGACTCGCGCTCGCTGAACAGCGGCGACTCGTCATAGGCCAGGCCCATCAACGGTTCACTGCGCAGCAACTCGCTTTGCTTGAAATGCCAATGGTCGATGATTTCGTAGGCGGCCCGAATGCCCGGCCAGGCGTTGAGCGAACTCAGGAAACCGAGCAGCGCCAGGAATGGCGGTACGATCAGCGTGAAGAGCTTGCCCCACTCCGGATTGAGGTTGGCCATGCACGACGCGAAGGCAATCACCAGGAACGACTGTGCGGCCAGATACGCGTCGGTTCGATTGGCCAGGATGCTGGTTTCGTACTGAATCTCCCGTCGGTAGAAGTCCAGCCGCTCCTTGGGTGAGCCGAACAGCTTGGCATTGTGCTCGGTCAGTTCTTCTTCGGGCGTAGGGTGAGTCAGGATTCTGGGCATTGCGCAGGGGGTGCCTCGGCTTGATTGGGTAAATTAGAGGTGATTGCCGTGGCTGAGTTCAAAGCAACGGACCGGAGGCACGTGATCCAAACCAGCCGCTTAACCACCGGGACTCTGGCGAAAACTTACCGCCAGGCGGTTCCAGCTGTTGATGGTGCTGATCGCCAGGGTCAGGTCCACCAGTTCTTCTTCGCTGAAACTGGCACGGGCCAGGGCGTAGACGTCGTCTGGCACCTGGCTTTCGGCCAGCAGCGTGACGGCTTCGGTCCAGGCCAGGGCGGCGCGTTCGCGCGGGTTGAAAAACCCGCTGTCGCGCCACACCGCCACCGCGTAGAGGCGCCGCTCGGTCTCGCCCTGGCGACGGGCATCCACCGAGTGCATGTCGGTACAGAAGGCGCAGCCGTTGAGCTGCGAGGCGCGGATCCTGATCAGGTGCAATAACGCCGGCTCTATGCTCAGGCGACTGGTCAGCGCCTCCAGGCCAATCATGGCCCTCATCGCCGCGGGGGACGCACTGTAGTAATCCAGACGCGGGCTCATGGCGGGCTCCGTAGTGATCGATGAATCCACGGTAGGTCGTCGAGGCCGCGCGTGACAGGTCCAATCCGCCGAAAAACCCCCACGCAACTTCTCCGCCCCAGCGCATTGCGAGTAATCTCGCGTTTTCCCTGCCGCCAACGATCACCCAGGAGCCCGCGGGTATGGAACTTCATGTCGTCATCAACGGCCGCAAGGACCTGACGGGCCAGTTGTACCGGCAACTTCGCAGCGCCATCGAAAGCGGTCGCCTGGCGGCCGGCACGCAGCTGCCGCCCAGCCGTCTGCTGGCCGAGCAACTGGGCATCTCGCGCAAGACAGTCTCCGACACCTACGCCCAGCTGACCTACGAAAACTTCCTCACCGGCGTCATTGGCAAGGGCACCTACGTCAATGCCCGCCCAGCCAACATCGTGCGCAAGCAAAGCCACCGCGAGCTCGCCGGGGCGGACGTCGTCGAGACCTGGCGCAACATGCCGGACCTGCTGCGTCACCCGCTTGCCGAAAGTGCGTTGCGCTATGACTTCATCGGCGGCGCTACCGGTAAAGGCCAGTTTCCCCTGGATGACTGGCGCCGGTGTACGGCCCATGCCCTGCGTCAGATCGCCAACGCCAAGGGCTTCTACAGCCAGCCCGAAGGGTTGGCGGCGCTGCGCAATGCCATAGCCCGGCACATCGCGTTCTCTCGTGGGGTCAACTGCCAGGACGAGGACGTGGTGGTGTGCAACGGCGCGCAGCAGGCGCTGGACCTGATTTCACGGGTACTGACGCGCCCGGGCAGCCTGGTGGCCATGGAAGATCCCGGGTATCCGCCGGCACGCCTGCTGTTCGGCTCCCATGGCGCGACGGTGGCCGGGGTGGCGGTGGATGGGCAAGGCATGCGCGTGGACTTGATTCCCGACGGCACACGGCTGATCTACGTGACCCCCTCCCACCAGTTCCCCCTGGGCATGCCGATGAGCCAGCCCCGGCGCGAGGCCTTGCTGTCGCGGGCCTATGAACTGGGGGCGATCATCATCGAAGACGACTACGACAGTGAATTTCGCTATGAAGGTCGGCCCACCGACTCACTGCAAAGCATGGATGAGCGCGGGATCGTCGCCTACGTCGGGACGTTCTCCAAGACCTTGTTGCCGGAGCTGCGGCTCGGTTATGCAATCCTGCCCCCGGCGATCCTGGAAGCGGTGATCCTCGCCAAGCGCCTCACCGACCAGCACACCTCCACCCTGCCCCAATGGGCGCTGGCCAAATTCATCGCCGAGGGCTGCCTGCTCAAGCACATCCGCCGTTGCCACGCCCTGTACGCAGGCCGGCGCGAGCGACTCCTGGCGCGCATGGGTGACGATCTGGCGCCTTGGTTCGAGGCCGTGCCGACCACCGCGGGTTTCCATATGGCGGTGCTGTGCAAGGTGCCAATCGACGTGCCACTGGTGATCGAGCTGGCGAAAAAAGCCGAGGTCGGGCTTTACAGCCTCGACGGTTTTTTTCATGCCGCACCGGTACGCTCCGGCCTGATGCTAGGCTTTGGCGCCATCGAACTGCTCGACATCGACGTTGCCCTCGACCGTTTGCGCGACATTCTCCAGCAGGTCGCCTGATCGATTGGACTGGGGATTTATCCGCCCATTGGCTGTTTTAGCCGGGTGCCGGCAGGCCTATTCTGCTTGGGTGTCATCACGTATCGGAAGCACTCCCGTTCGACTTGATTCAGGAGCCAGGACAATGTCTCGCCAAGTGATCAACACCGTACAGGTGCAAGCCGCCGCCGGACGCTCGGAAGAACTCGGCCGGCAGTTGCAGCAAATCGTCGAAACCCTGCGCGCCTTGCCGGGCTGCGATGCTTACATGGTCGATCGTTGCCCGGAGCACAGCGACCGCTGGAACGTCAGCGCCCGCTGGCAATCGGAGGCGGCCATGCAGGCCCATTTCAATTGCCCCGAAGTCCAGGGTTTCATCAGCCTGATCGAAAGCCGCCTGGCTCGCAGCGTCGACTTCAACAGTTTTCCGCTGGTGTGAATCCCCTTTACTTGCACTGACAGCTTTCGTGGCCAGGGAGCTTG
>NZ_JBHFJB010000082.1:30790-35214 GCF_057334555.1 Pseudomonas sp. AGC41 | reverse complement strand
AAGCTCCCTCGCCACAGGGGGACCTCCGCGCGTGGCACTCACTGGTCTACCTGTCTTCCGCAAGATTGGACGTTTTTCCGCAACGTCTCGGGGCTTAGGGTGGAGCCATCGCCACAGCGCGAAGCCACTCACACCACAAAGGTCCCTTCCTGATGAAAACCCTCTACCTGATCGCTGCCCTGAGCCTGCTTCCCGTCGCCCCGCTCTACGCCCATGAAACCGCGCCTGCGGAAAAAATCCGGGTGCTGCAAGAGAAGCTGTTGAAAAACCTGCCTGGGAAAAAAGCCATGATGCTGACCGTCGACTATGCGCCGGGCCAGTCTTCCATCGCCCACAAGCATGACGGCACGGCCATGGCCTATGTGCTCGAAGGCGCCATCACCTCCCAGGTCAAGGGCGAACCGGCGATTACCTACAAGGCTGGTGAGTTCTGGTACGAAGCCGCCGGCTCCGAGCACCTGGTGTCGAAGAACGCCAGCGCCACCCAACCGGCGAAGCTGTTGGTGTTCATGGTGATGGGCCAGGACGAAGCGGTGCTGATCCCGTTGAAAGACTGACCGCCGCCGCGACTGCGCCGGGCTTTTGGCCCGGTGCAGCTCAGGCGCCCTGGATGATGCCCTTGAGCACCGTCTTGAAACTTTCAAGTTGCTCATCGCTGAACCGGCCGAACACCTTGTCCTGCTGCTCCTTGGCAATCGCCCAGAGGCCTTCGGTTTCATCGATGCCCTTGACGGTAAGGCGCACGCGATCGCCCTCATCGGTGACCAGCCCCTTGCGCCGCAGATTGGCTACCGCCTCTTCGATCTCACGTACCGGCATCGCCACTTCGCGCTGCAGATCGGCGATGTTCAGGCCGGCATCGTTCTCCAGCACCATCAACATCCGCGCCTCGCTGGTGCGCAGTCCGGTGGACAACTGGCGCGGCTGGTAACTGGCCTGGTAGGCCCGTAGAGCCTGGGTCATCAGGTAATACAGGTTATGGCTCAAGCGACCCTGGAAATGACTGCTCGGCGGCTGGCCTTCGCCGCGCTGAGTCATGCGCGTATGCGGCAGGACCATCGAATAGGCGCCCTGATGGTAGAGCAACGGCGAGCGCCCGAAATCATCGAAGGCGACGACTTTGCCGATCATGATCCAATGATCACCGCCATCGACCTGCTGGAACTTCTCGCAATGGAAACGCGCCGAGCAATCGACGAACACCGGCGCACCGCCTTCGCCGGCCTCGAATTGGATTTCGGCGAAGCGGTCATCCTTGGGCCGGGCGAAGTTGTTCGACAGGTCGATCTGGTCGGCGGCCAGCACGTTGACGGCGAAATGGCTCGCGGCTTCGAATACACCGTGGCTGCTGGAACGCTTGTCGATGCTCCAGAGAATCAGCGGCGGGTCGAGGGATACCGAATTGAAGCTGTTGGCCGTCACGCCGACCTTGCGTCCATCCTCGGTCGCGGCAGTGACCACGGTCACGCCGGTGGCAAAGTTACCCAGGGCCCGGCGGAACGCGCGGGTGTCGAATGCAGTTTCACAGATATCGGACATGCAAGACTCCCGGCCGCCTCAGTCGACGGCCTCGATTGTTGTTATTGGAACCGGGTTTGCCGGGCAGACGATCACACCATGCTGGGATCGGGCTCCAGGCCCATCAATTCCCGGCCCAGGATCTGCGCGCAAACGTCATAGTCGGTGTAGGCATGGGCGCCGGTCAGGTGCGCATCGCGAAACAGCCGTTGCAGTTCATTGGTTTCGAACCAGGCGCCGCCACCCGCGGCTTCCATCAGGCGATCTACCGCCTGGATGCACATTTTGGTCGCATAACCCTGATTGGTCCGCCAGAACGCCAGGGTCTCGCGGCTCGGGTATTGATGCCGCTCGCTGTGCTCGGCGTGGTCTTCCCAGGTTTTTTCGAGGAAAGCCCGAGCCGCGGCCACCTGGTGGGTAGACTCGGCCAGGCGCATCAGCGCTGGCGTGGCTGCGCCGACCGCGGCACCGGTGTAGGCCCGCACGCGGGTCCGGGTTTTCTCGCGAAAGACCTCCAGCATGCGTTCGGCGACACCGAGGCTGACGGTAGAGAAGCCGCTGGCGAAATACGGACGATACGGCGCGTAAAAAATCTTGCTGTCGGGGTACAGGCCAAAGCCGCCGGACTTGCCTTCCATCATGTCCTTGGCTTTCTGGATCCGGTGTTCCGGCACAAAGGCATTGTTAATGATCAGGGTCTTGCTGCCGCTGCCACGCATGCCGACCGCGTACCAGTCATCGCGGATCGCATAATCGCGACGAGGCAACACCGCGAAGCAGTAATCCTGGGTGCCTTCGGCATTCTTGCGACGGAAACCGACGATGGCCCATTCGGCGTGGTCGCAACCGCTGCTCCAGCCCATTTCGCCGCTGAACGTCACGCCGCCCTCGACTTCCTCAGTGCGGCCGAACGGCGCGATGCTGCTGCTGGCGGTGGCGTCGGAGTCGTCACCCCAGACCTCCTCCTGGGTCTGTGCCGGAAACAATGCCAGCTGATGGCTGTGGGTGCACAACAAGCTCATGGCCCAGGCGGTGCTTGCGCAAGCGCCGGCCAGCAGAGCGATGCAATCAGCGAACTGCGGCAGCGAGATTTCCATGCCGCCATATTTTTTCGGCTGGAACGCCCGGTGCATGCCTATGCTCTTGAGCAGGGCAATGTTTTCGGCGGGAACGGTACGGTCCTTCTCGGCCTGGAAGGCGTTGGCGGCGATGACCGGCAGGATTGGCTTGAGGTCTTCGAGCAGCGGGTTTGGCTTTTTCATGGACGGACTCTTTTATTATCTGGCGTCTGCCGATCCGCCGTTGCCCGTCGGCCTGGCGGCTGCACAAACAGCGGAATCAATGATTAAGGCCGGTCCAGTATGGGTACGCCGGAGCCGCTGAGAAATGCACGTTCCAGATCCAAGATTGCACTTTTCATGGCCCACGACACCGCGATGGCGCGCTCGGTCAAATAACCGGCACGGATGATCAAGACAGCCGCCCCCGCCAGGCCCCTTAATAGCGCCATCCCTCGCAGCGCCTGGCTCAGGCCCTGCAAGCGGAGCTTTCCTTCACTTTGTCAGGTTGCGTCATGATCAATATCGAAACGCCCACCTATTACACGGCCACCAAGAAATACAACCTCAGTTTTGCGACCCTGGAACAGGACGTGGAAGCCGACGTCGTGGTCATCGGTGGCGGTTTCTCCGGCATCAACACCGCGTTGGAGCTGGCGGAGAAAGGCATTACCAACATCGTGGTGCTGGAGGCGCGTTACCTGGGCTTCGGCGGCACCGGACGCAACGGCGGCCAGATCATGGCCGGCATTGGTCATGACCTGGAAAAAATCAAGAAGGACGTCGGTGAAGAGGGGCTGCGCCAGGTCTTCGAGATCAGCGACCTGGGCGCCGACATCATCAAGGACCGCATTGCCAAATACGATATCGATGCGGACTTCTGCCATGGCTATGGCTACATGGGTTTCAACGCCCGCCAGGAAAAGACCCTGCGGGCCTGGGAAAAAGATTTCAAGTCGATCAACAGCAAGCACGAGATCCGCTTTCTCGGCGGCTCCGACGTCCAGCAGATCATCGGCTCCAACGCCTACGGCAGCGCATTGCTGCACATGGGCGGCGGACATGTGCACTCGCTGAACCTGCTGCTGGGCGAAGCCAAGGCGCTCGTCAGCCACGGCGTGCGGATCTTCGAGAACAGCCCAGCGCTGGAAGTCAGTTATGGCGAACGCATCACCGTGCGCACCGGCCGTGGCTCGGTCAAGGCCAGCAAGCTGTTGTGGGCCTGCGACAGTTTCCTGAACAAGCTGGAACCGGAGCTGCATCGCTCGACCATCAATACCTATGCGTTCCAGATGATGACCGAGCCGCTGTCGGATGAGCTGATCCAGCGCATCAGCCCGATTCGCGGCGCCTACAGCGACATCCGGCCAGTGATCGACTACTACCGCGTCACCAACGAGAACCGCCTGCTGTTCGGCGCGGCAACCCCGCTGGTCGAGCATATCCCGCAGGATCTGAAGGCGTGGAACCGGCGCCTGATGCTGAAGATTTTCCCTTACCTGAAGGATGTGAAGATCGACCTGGCCTGGGGCGGCCCCATGGCGTGCAGCCCGAACCTGTTCCCCCAGGTCGGCACCCTGCCCGGCCGCAGCAATGCGTTTTTCGTCCAGGGCTACTCGGGTTTCGGCGTCACGCCGAGCCACATCATTTGCAAGGTGCTGGCCGAAGGCATGAGCGAAGGCTCGGCGCGCTACGACCTGGTCAGCTCGATCAACCGTCCGACGATCATCGGCAAGGACGCGATCCGTCCGCTATTGCTGACCGCCGGCAAGTCCTGGCATCAGTTGTCGGGTTACTGGAATGGTCGTCGTTGACAACACCTTGATACAGCCACTGTGGGAGCGAGCC
>NZ_JBHFJB010000082.1:29536-30770 GCF_057334555.1 Pseudomonas sp. AGC41 | reverse complement strand
CGCTACGACAGTCGACATGGAGGTTGTCTGACTCAACGCTTTCGCGAGCAGGCTCGCTCCCCCAGAGGGCACGCTTGACCCGGATTGAACATACACGCCGATTTTTATCAGGAGATATCCCATGCCGCTTACCACCCTCGAAAAAAACATCCAACTGTCCGACCTGGACGCCTGGGGCACCGTTGCCGACCTCGGTTCGCAGATTCTCGAAGGCGAAGTCAAAGCCTTCGGCAAGATGACCTTCGGTGCGCCCACCGACCCGGTCAGCAGCGCCTACTTCGGCACCACACAAGGCAAGTTCCGCATGGTCTATCCGTTCGCCGAACAGGCCACCGTGGTCACCGGCGAAGTGGTCCTCACCGACGAAGCCACTGGCCAGAGCACCCGCTACAAGGCCGGCGACAGCTGGTTCGTGACCAAGGGCACGGCCGTCCTGTGGGAAGTGGTCAGCGAAAGTTTCGTGAAACACTACTTCGCGGTAGCCTGACCGATTCCGGCTGCCGGCCCCGTCGGCAGCCTCTTGGCGGAGTCTGGAAAATGAATGTCATCGCGGTACAAGACATAGGAAGTCATTGCCTGAACGCCTTCACGCAACTCATTCCGGCCAGCCGGGCGGCGTTCTATCGCGTAGACCGGCAATTGCAGGCCTACGACTTCAGCTTGCACGGCATGAGTGGCGAGATGCACCAGGACTATCTCGATCATTACTGCGCGTTCGATCCGCTGCGCCCGCGAAACTGTCTCTCCAGTCCGAGCGTCGTCCCGCTGAGCCTGGCCATGGCCCGCCAACCGGTCCGCGACAATCGTTGCTACCAGCGTTTCCTGCAGCGCTATGGCGTGGTGGATGTCGTGGAAGTGTTCGTCCATCGCGCCGGCCAGCCGCAAGCGGCGATTTCAATGCTGCGCACCGCCGAACAAGGCGCGTTCACCGGCCAGCAATTGAGCCAGCTCAGCGCGCTGCAAACGTTGCTGCATCTGGCGGTGACCCAGTTGCCCTGCACGGACGACGGCCTCGGCCAGCTGACGCCCAAGGAGCGGCAGATTGCGCTGTTGCTGCGCGAGGGCGCCAGTAACAAACAACTGGCCCGAGCGCTGGACATCGGCCTGCCGACGGTCAAGACCCACCTGATCAACCTGTTCCGCAAGACCGGCGTGAGCAATCGTACCGAGCTGGTCAGCAGCCTTTTCCTGTAACACCAGATGTGTGCCCCCCGTGGGGGGGGGGGGGGGGGGG
>NZ_JBHFJB010000082.1:20311-29516 GCF_057334555.1 Pseudomonas sp. AGC41 | reverse complement strand
CCCCCCGCCACAAGAGCTGTATGCGGCATTGCTCAACCCTTTGGTTGATAGGCCAGCGCCCTGCCAGGCGCCATGATCCGAGTGGCACATTCAACCATCGGAGCCTTGCAATGAGTACTTCTTCAGACTGGATCACCGTCGGCGCCCTGGCCGACGGCTTTGCCCCCGAAGCCTTCATCCTGCCGAACCTCGCCGACCTCGACGGCAAGACCTTTACCCTGCACTTTGCCAATGGCTGGCAGATCGAACATCGCTTCGAACAGGACGCGCTGAGCTGGGAAGCAGCCGATGGGCACTCCACTGGCACCGCACCTTATCGAGCCACTTCGGTGCGTCCGGGCCTGTACCTCGTCGACTTCATCAAGCGTGAAGGTGGCCAGGCGTGGTCGGTGAGCCTGGTGCTCGATACTGTCAGCGCCGCGTTCACCGCCGTGATCGGGCGCATGCCCGCCGAGGCGCAAACCGGCGAGGGTCTCTACAGCCGCGCATTGGCCGGCAAACCGCTGACCTCGGTGGAAGTCGAGTTCCTCCACGGTACGCTGGATCGCCCATGGCAACCGGGCCTCTGCCCTCACGCACCGACGAGCGAACTGGTGGGGCTGCGCAACCTGTATCGCTACAGCCCGAGTGAGGTGTACGAACACATCTACCTCAACCAGCGGTTTTATTCCTGGCAGTGCCTCAAGGGCGTTGAACGAGGCCTGTGCGACACCGACCGCTGCGACACCTACAAGATCGCCGATCAGCTGTACCTGTTCGTCTGGCGGGAGAAGATCATCCCGACCCTGGGCCTGGTGCTGATCGACCTGCAGCAGCACCGTAGCGATGGCAAGATTTTCGGTTATGCCGGCGCATCCTTCGACGAGTTCTCGAATTTCCCGGTCAGCTCCTATTGCCAGGTGCTCAACCAGACGGAGTACCCCGATGCCTGAGCCAAGCACCGTCGTAATCACGGGGGCCGGCACCGGCATCGGTGCCGCTTGCGCCCGCCTGTACGCCGCCGAGGGCGCCAACCTGGTGCTGATCGGCCGGCGCCGCGAGCCGCTGGAGCATCTATCAAAGGAAATCGGCGGCCTGGTGCTGGTGGGTGACGCGGCGTGCCCGGCGACGTGGGACGGTTTCGTCGCACAGATACGCCAACGCTTTGGCCGACTTGACGTGCTGCTGGCCTGCGCCGGCGGCCTCGGTCAGGGCAGCGCCACCGACACGAGCCCGTCGGCGTGGGAAGCGGCGCTACGCAGCAACCTGGACAGCGCTTTTTACAGCGCTCGTGCCTGCCTGCCGCTGCTGATGGAGAGCGCCGGCAATATCGTGCTGGTCGCCTCCATCGCCTCCCTGGCAGCCGGACCGCAGGTCTGCGGCTACACCACCGCCAAACATGCGCTGCTCGGCCTCAATCGCTCGCTGGCGCGGGACTACGGACCACGCGGTGTGCGCGTCAACGCAGTCTGCCCTGGTTGGGTACGCACGCCGATGGCCGATGAAGAGATGCAGGCCTTGATGCAGTTTCACGGTGAGAATCTGCAACAGGCGTACGACCGGGTCTGCGCCGATGTGCCGTTGGGCCGGCCCGCCAGCGCCGAGGAAATCGCCCGGGTCTGTCGTTTCCTGGCCTCGGCGGATGCTTCGATCATCACCGGCGCGACGTTGGTAGCCGATGGCGGATCCAGCATCGTCGACGTGCCGACGCTAGCCTTCAGCCGAATGGAGCAAGCAAATGCCTGATGATCTGGATTTCTCCGGCAAGACGGTACTGGTGACCGGCGGCGCGCAAGGCATCGGCCGGGCCATCGTCGAAGGGTTTGCCTGGCGTGGGGCGCGCGTGCTCATTGCCGACTTGGACCTGGCGGGGGCCGAGGCTGTGGCCAGCGACCTGCGCGCCAGCGGTTATCAGGTGGATGCCATGGGCGTCGACCTGGCCGACGCCACGGCCATTACGCAGATGATCGCCGGGCTGGAACAACGCACCGGCAGGCTGGATGTGCTGGTGCACAACGCTGGTTATTTTCCCCTGACGCCCTTCGCCGAAATCACGCCAGCGGTGCTGGAGCGAACGCTGGCGGTGAACCTGTCGGCGTTGTTCTGGCTGACCCAGGCCGCGCTGCCGATGTTCCGTCGCCAGGGTCAGGGTTGCGTGCTGGTGACCTCTTCGGTGACCGGCCCGCGCGTAGCCTACCCGGGCCTCAGCCACTATGCGGCGTCCAAGGCCGGGGTCAACGGCTTTATCCGCAATGCGGCGTTGGAGCTGGCGGCGGAAAATATCCGCGTCAATGGCGTCGAGCCGGGGATGATTGCAACACCGGCCATGGCCAACCTGGGGGACGCCCAAGTCAACCACGACATCGCCCGCCGAGTACCGCTGGGGCGACTCGGCAAACCGTCGGACATCGCCGGAGCCATGCTGTTCCTAGCCTCGGACCTGGCTGCCTACATCACCGGCCAGACCCTGATCGTCGATGGCGGCTCTACCTTGCCGGAGGTTTGAGCCCTGCTCCCGATAGCGGTGGGTCAGCTTGCGTCTTTGCTGAACCAAGCGCCGCCTTCGCGAGCAGGCTCGCTCCCACACTGTTTTGTGTCGATCACCTGATCCGGAGTCAATCCGGTCACCTGTGGGAGCGAGCCTGCTCGCGAAGGCGGTGGTTCAGGCCACCCCCTGCGCCTGCTGCAACTGGCTGGAGCGGAACGCCTTGGGCGACTGTTCGAATTGTTTCTTGAACGAACGACTGAAGTGCGCCGAATCGGTGAAGCCCCATTTATAGGCAATCGAGGTGATCGACTCATCCCGCAGGAACGGATTGGCCAGGTCATCGGCGCTGCGCTTGAGGCGGGCGCGCTGGATGTAGCGGCACACGCTGTCATCCTGCTCTTCGAACAAGCGGTACAGGTGTCGCACCGAGATATTCAAACGGTTGGCCAGGCCGACCGGGCTGAGACCGGGTTGGGTCAGGCATTCATCAATGACTTTCTGTACGTAGCTGCGCAGATGACTGCCTTGCAATCCGACGCTGTCGCCGCACAGGTCGGTTTCCTGCTCCAGCGCCGATCCCAACAGCGAGACAAAGGCGTTTTGCAGGGCTTCGCCCTCCCCGGCGCTGCTTTCGCCGTCCGGGGTGTCCTTGCAGAGCTGGTCCACCAGCACGTGGAGCATTCTCCCGCAGGCCTTGCTTGAAGAAATCTTGCCGAAGGTCTTGCCGTCGCCGCCCAGTCGCCTGGCAACGTCCCGCCGAGATAACGACAACACGGCATGCTCGATCAGGCCGAACGGGCTGATTTCAAGGGAACCCACCGAATCCATCAGCAACAGCTCGCCGGGGGCCAGCTGGATGCTCGTGCCATTTTGGGTGATACGCGAATAACCGCTGCGCTGGCTGACCAGGAAACAGTCCTGGTCATCATCGTGATCCGGTTTGCATAGCTGGCGCCTGATGGAACCGGCATTGGTGCGCAGGTTGGCGAGCGAGAGGCCGCCGCGCTGAAAGGTCGACACTTCGCCAATGAACAACGCGCGATTGAAGGCCAGCTCCGTCTCGAAATGGCCGCATGTCGCGCGCAGGTCCCGATTCCAGGTATCCAGCCCGCCTTGCCCAGCCTGATACATGCTCATGGCGCTCTCCACAGTGGCTTATTGTTTTTGTGCGGCAATAGTTAACATGTTATCTAAATGCACGCAACAAGTACCTGATCGCCAGAGCAGTAGCAGGAATGATGCCAGGCAAAGCGAAAACTCAGAGCGTCGAGAGTACCCTCCGCAGCCCGCCCAGCGTTGCGAACAAGGCATCGCGCTGCAACGGGCTCAGCGCGATGTAGCGGCGGAACGAGGGCATCCGGTTGACCACCTCGCTGCCGCCCACATGCTCCAGTCGCACAGACCATTGCCGGCCGTGCAGCTCGATGTCCAGGCGCTTGAAGTCCAGCGGCATCAGGGCGGCGTAAAGCGCGTGATCACTTTCGATGGCCGTCCGCAGCCGAACCGACAGCGCGTCACCTCCCTTCAACTGGCGGCAACGAATGCCGCTGCGCCGAATGGCTCCGCCATGGTGCAATTGCAGGCGCCCGTTGCCCTCTCTCGACGCAGGCACGTGCAACACGAACTCGGTCGTTACCACGTGCATCAGCAACTGCGACTCGGTGCGCTCGACGATCTCCAGTTGCAGGCTGCCATCGTCGGTGACGACTGTCGCCGCCCCCGGCATCGACAGCTCAAACCGCGCCAGCCCGAGGTTGCGCCGCAAATGCTCCAGCGTTACCCCGGGTCGATAACCGGCCGGGGCGCGACGGGTACTGAACAGCTCAGACAGCTTTTGCAGCAGGCTCGATAAACTCGCCGACAGGTTGCCCTGGCTCATGGCAAAACTCCTTGGCCAGCACGTCTTCGACGGTCGCCGGCTTGAATGGATTGACCTTCTGCACCACCAGAGTCCAGAACAGGGCGTAGGCCGCGGTACCGCCAAGCATCACGGCGAAGGGCACATAAATGTCCGCCGGATTCATGCCTGGCGGCGTGATGAACCACATGCCCAGGACGATGCCGACGCTGGACAGGATCTGTGGCAGCGGGAAAAACGGCGAGCGGTAGGCCCGGGGCAGATCGGGACGGCGGATGCGCAGGCTGATCACCGAAATCGTCACCAGCAGATAGGCAAAACTCCAGGCGCACACCGCCGCCAGTACCAGATGCATGATGTTATCGGTGTTACCGCCAAGCCACAGCGCATGCAGGCACGGGATCAGCATCGCCACCAGGATGCACAGCAACGGCGTCTTGAAACGGGGATGCAGGTAGGTGAAGACCTTGGGCAGTGCGCCGTCCACCGCCATGCCGTAGAGAATGCGCGGCACCCCGGCCATCAGCGTATTGATGGTCGCGGCGCCGGCAAACAGGAAGCCGATCCCCAGCCACATCGGGCCGATGGCGCCCATCACCTGCTCGGCGAAGCGCGGAATTGCCATGGGCGTGTCCAGCAGGTGCACGCCGCTGGCGGCATCGAGCAGCACGTTTTCCACCTGGCGCTTCATCGCCGCGCCATAGATGAACATGCAGGCCGCGACGCTGAACAGGCCCAGCATCATCGCTCTGGGCATGGTCCTGGCTGACTGGCGCAGGTCCGGCGCCAGTGGCGTGACGAATTCGCACCCGACGAACATGAACATTGCCATGCCCACCAGCGACAGCACCGTGACCAGGTCGGTCCCGACCACGGACGCGCCGAACCAGCCCTCGAGTTCTACCGCCGGCGCGGCGATCAGCCCCAACACGCCGAACACCATCAGGGTCGTCCACATGCCGAAGGTCAGGATGATTTCGGCGCGGCCAAAAGCGCTGACGCCGAACGCATTGAGTACACCAAACACCACCACGAAACCCACGCCCAGCAGCCAGGAACCACCGGCCGATTCGACCAGGGTATTGAGGTGTTCGAAGTTCACCAGAGCCATGACCCCGGCCAGGATGGTTTCCGCCGTTCCGGCAAAGACATGGACGATCAGGTATGCCGACAAAGTGCCGGTAATCGCGAAGAAGCGCCCCATGCCGCAATTGATGTAGTCGTAGACCGAGCCGGTGGTTGGCAAGATCGATGCGGCTTCGGCGAACGTCGTTGCCTGGGCCAGCATCATCACCACCGCGATCAGCATCGCCATGGCGAAGGCGCTGCCACCGATGCCGAACCCCATGGTGGCGGTCAGGATGACCGGGCTGGCCATGATCAGGCCAATGGTGCTGGCCAACGCAGTGGGAAAACCCACCGTCCCCCGGTTCAGATGCTCGGTGAGCCTGTCATTGATCGACATGGTGCGGATCCTCGAAAAACGGACTTTTAGTATGGGTGCTACCGCCGTCCGGGCACTGGCGTTCAAGCCTTCCCCAGCCAGTTCCTGATTAAAACGGCGTTGCGTGCAGGATCACTGTGCGCCGCCCCGCCCCGAGCGTCTTGCCCATGCCTGCCGCCGGTCTTGTTGCTGCCTGCCACTGCCACAGCCATGGCGGCCAGGATCAATACCTTGGCAGGCTGGTGAAAGACTTCGCGGCCCAGGCTCTCCCTAATGCGCGCTCCGCTGTCCTATCGCACTGGGGAAAACACCATGGAGCACTCTCGTCAATCACGCCTGCCACGCCAGGCCATCGGCCTGGGCATCGCCTTGCTGGCGGCAGGCTCATCGGCCCAGGCCTTCGAGCTTTATGCCGACGATGACACCACCGTCACTGGCAACTTCCTTGCGGTCTACGGCCTGTTCAACAGCCGCAAGAACTACGACGGCAGCGCCGGCGGTTCGAGCTGGCGCGAAGGTTTCATCAAGTATGGCCTGAGTATCGAGCAGACACTCGACGGCCGCGGGAACCTTTACGGGACCGCCAACCTGGTCAGCTCCGGCACCTGGGGCGATGGCGATGCGGCGGGCCTGAGCGACGGTTCCGAACGCACCACGAAATTCGACGAGGCCTTCGCCGGTTGGCGCTCCGGCGATCTGTTCCCGCGGTTGGGCAAGGATGGCGTCGACCTGTCCTTCGGTCGCCAGGTGATTACCCTTGGCGACGGTTTCATCATCAACGACGACGGCCTGAACCTGGGCAAGGGCGTGGCCGACGGCGAACTCAATCGCGGCGGTGCCTATTACCTCGCCGCCCGGCACGCCTTCGACAAGACCGCCGTGCTGCGCCTGGGCGGCAAGGATGGCGTGCATGGGAGCCTGTTGTGGTTCAAGTCCGACAATCGCGCCCAGGCCAACACCGAGATGGCCGCCGGTACTCTGGAATACAGCGCCGCACCCGGCACCCTCGGGCTGACTTACATCCATGGCATCGACGTGGATGAACACTACGCCAGTGACTTCCAGAAACAACGCGACGGCATGGACATCTACAGCCTGCGCGGCGCGGGCGATGCCGGTATCGAAAACGCGCATTTCTCCTTCGAATACGCCTGGCAGGACAAGGACGCCGGTCCTCAGAAAGCCTGGTACACCGAAGCCGGCTATACCTTCGCCGAGCTGCCCTGGAGCCCCGACCTGACCTATCGCTACAGCCGTTATTCGAAAAACTGGGACTCGATGTTCACCGGCACGAACCGAGGTTATGGCACCTGGTTCCAAGGCGAAGTGGCGGGCAACTACGCCGGCCCGTTCAACAGCAACACGGCCATCCAGCACGTCGGCCTCAAGCTCAAGCCAAGCGAGACCGTGACCATTGGCGCATTGTTTTTCGACTACAAGACCTTGCACACCGCTCAAGCGCTGAACCTCGACGGTCGTGAGCTGGACCTGTACGTCGAATGGGCCGCCAACGAGCACCTGATCATCACGCCGCTGCTGGGCCTGTACAAGCCAGAGAAAGACGCCAGCAACGGAGGCAATCAGGTGGGCGGCAACGGCACCAATGTCTACAGCCAGTTGGTGGTGGCGGTTCCGTTCTGACATCAGCGCTGGAAATGGCAGCCACAGACATGCGTCGCGGCAGGCACGGTCAAGCCTGCCCCGCCCTCCAGGGGTTAGTCTCGGGGCTTTCCCTTGCCTGCGATCAGGAACTTCCCATGAGCGATATTGCCCTGCTGCCCGAGGTCCAAGCCTTCCTTGGCCGACACCACGCGCTGTTCATCGACGGTGCTTATGTCGAAAGCCAGAGCCGACAGACCCTGGACGTGATCAACCCGGCCACGGGCCAGGTCATCGCCCAGGTCAGCGACGCCGGTCCTGGCGATATCGACGCGGCGGTCGAGTCGTCCCGGCGCGGTTTCAAGCAATGGTCCCAGGCTGCTCCAGCGGTCCGTGGGCATGTATTGCTGAAACTGGCGGACCTGATGGAGCAACACCGCGAGGAGCTGGCACAGATCGAAACCTGCCAATCCGGCAAGATTATCCATATCTCCCGCGCCTTCGAAGTCGACCAGGCTGCGCACTTCTTGCGTTACTACGCCGGCTGGGCGACCAAGATCAGCGGCCAGACCATCACCCCGTCGCTGCCCTCCTTCGCCGGCGAACGCTATACGGCGTTCACCCTGCGCGAACCGGTGGGCGTGGTGGTCGGCATCGTGCCGTGGAATTTTTCGACGATGATCGCCATCTGGAAACTCGCCTCGGCGTTGGTGACCGGTTGCAGCATTATCATCAAGCCCAGCGAGTTCACTCCGCTGACTATCCTGCGCATCGCTGAACTGGCCATGGCGGCCGGTCTGCCGGCGGGCGCGTTGAACGTGGTGACGGGTAGCGGTCTGGTGGGCAAGGGCTTGATCGAGCATCCAGGCACCAACAAGGTGTCGTTCACCGGCTCGGTGCCTACCGGCATCGCCGTGGGCCAGACGGCGATGAGCGCCGGACTGACCCGGGCGACACTGGAACTGGGTGGCAAGAACGCTGCGGGATTCCTGCCAGATGTGGATCCCGAGGTGGCGGTCAATGGCATCATCGAGGCAGGTTTCCTGCACTCCGGGCAGATTTGCGCGGCGGCTGAGCGGTTCTTTGTCCACCGCTCGCAGATCGAACCGATCATGGCCAAGCTCGCCCAACGCCTGAGTCAGCTCAGCATCGGCTCACCGCTGGATGAAGCCACGCAATTCGGTCCGGTGACCAACCGTCAGCATCAGCACAAACTCGGCGAGTATTTCGCCAGGGCGCGGGCACAGAACAATACGATTGTTCACGGCGGCAAGCTGATCGACAGGCCTGGCTGTTATGTCGAGCCGACCATCATCCTTGCCAATCACCGAGATGATGCGCTGCTCAATGAAGAAACCTTCGGCCCGATCGCCACCTTCCTGCCCTACGACACCGAGGAGGAACTGCTCGACCTGATGAACGACTCGCCCTACGGCCTGAGCGCCAGCCTGTGGACCAATGACCTGGGCAAGGCCCTGCGCATGGTGCCCGCCATTGAAGCCGGCACCGTCTGGGTGAACATGCACACCCTGCTCGACCCCGCCGTGCCATTCGGCGGGAGCAAGTCTTCGGGTATCGGCAGGGAGTTCGGCAGCGCGTTCATCGATGACTACACCGAGCTGAAGTCGGTGATGATCCGGTATTGAGCTCCGGTTGCCTTGATTCCCCCATGCTCGCTGCTCACAAAGCCCCTGTGGGAGCGAGCCTGCTCGCGAAAGCGGACGTTCAGTCAAAGGCGATGTTCAACCTGACGATGCCTTCGCGAGCAAACTCGCTCCCACACAGGTTCCGCTGCGCCGCCGCCATCCCCGCCCAACACTCATCACCTGTGGGAGCG